>NZ_DASRBZ010000023.1:0-7938 GCF_035653355.1 Mycobacterium sp.
CAGGCGATTCGGCACCGGCTGGCCGAGACCTTGGTCGCGGTTGAAGGCGCGGAGGCTACCCTTCAGGCCGCTTCCGATGACCTCGGCTGCCTGCTGGCGAAGGCCGCCGCCGGCCAGGCTGCGTTGACTGCGGCGCGGCACTGTCAGCAGGTGCTCGGGGGGATCGGCTTTACCGCCGAGCACGAGCTGCACCGCCACGTAAAGCGTGTGTTGGTCCTCGACGCAATGCTTGGCAGCGCAAGGGAACTGACCCGAGAGGCCGGAGCCCTATTGCGGGCGAAGTGCTTTGCGCCGCGGTTGGCGCAGCTGTGAGCTCGGACGCCTCCACGGGGATGTACTGTGTGCCCGCCTCGCAGCGATTTGGTAAGGGGTCGACGGGCGCCTGACAGCGAACTCGCGCAGAGGCGGGCAAAACGCCGGTCGCTACGCTCCAAGACTCGTGTGGCAGATGAGCTTCCTAGTTGCGCGGCAACCTGAGAACGCGTTCAGCGATGATGTTGCGCTGGATCTCCGACGTGCCGCCCGCGATGGTGCCGGCGAAACTGCGGAAGTACCGATCGAACCAACTGCCGTAGTGGGCGTCGAGGTTCAGCGGCGCGACCGGTCCCGTCACCGCCGGGTGCACCAGCCCGTCGGCGCCCGCAGCGCTCAGCGCATGCTCGGACGCGCTTTGCACCGCTTCGGATCCGAGCAATTTCAGCACGGACAGCGCTGGCACGTCCTCCTCGCCGCGGTCGGCACGCGCGAGCGCTGCTGACCCGAGCAGCTGCAGGGCGTAGGTGTCCATGACCAGGGTGGCATAGTGGTCGCGTTCGAGCACCTGCGACGGGCGGAAATCGACGACGAGTTCCCGCAGCCGGTCGGCATATCCCATCCACAGCATGGTGCGTTCATGTCCCAGCGAACCCGTTGCCACCTGCCAGCCGTGGTTCAGCTGGCCGACCAGATTCTCGGCGGGAACTCGCACATCGGTGAAGAACACCTCGTTGAAATCCACGTCGCCGCGATGAGATGCCGAGGCAAAGGGGCGGCGCACCACACCCGGGGTGTCCGTCGGAATCAACAGTGCGCTAATTCCCTTGTGCTTCGGGGCATCTGGATTGGTCCGCACGAACGTCAACAACACGTCAGCGTCATGCGCGCCGGACGTCCATACCTTTTGACCGTTGACCACGAAGTGGTCGCCGTCGAGCACCGCCCGGGTGCGCAGCGACGCCAGGTCCGAACCGGCCCCCGGTTCGCTCATGCCCAACGATGCGGTGATCTCGGCCCGCAGAATCGGCACTGCCCAACGCTGCTTTTGCTCCGGCGTGCCGAACGACAGCACCGATGCCGCAATGATGCCCACGCCCTGCGGATTGAAACTGAGGTGGATTCGGCGCCGCGACAATTCGTCGGCGTGCACATACTGCTGCAATATCGTCGCATTGCGGCCGCCGAACTCCGGCGGATTACCGGGCAACAACCATCCGTGGTCGAACAACAGCCGCTGCCAGCCGCGCGCCCACTGCGGGATGTGCGAGCACGAGCGCGGCCGCTCGGTGGCTTGTGCTTCGTCGGGCAGATGCTCGTCGAGAAATGCGGCGAACTCCGCGCGGAAAGCCTCGACCTCGGCATCAAAGGTCAGTTGCATGGGTACTCCTCGCCGGCGGCGTCCGTCTATAGGCATTCCGCTTCCTAGGACGCCGGCAAGAGAATACTATTCTCAGGATAGGAAAGTTACAATCTCAGACACGGCGTCTGTGAGGGGGTCTACGAGACCGATGGCACGGCGTTCTCCTGTACAGTTCAATCATGTTCTCCCCTCGCGGCAATCAACCGAGGCGCCCGTGACCAGCCCCAGCGAGGAACCGGCCTGGAAGCAGCGCGCGGTCGAGCGCTCCATCAAGACGGCCAAACTGCGTGCCGCGCAGCGCGTGCAACGGTTCCTCGACGCCGCGCAGGCCATCATCATCGAAAAGGGCAGCACCGACTTCACCGTCCAAGAGGTTGTCGACCGCTCCCGCCAGTCATTGCGGAGCTTCTACCTGCAGTTCGACGGCAAGCATGAGCTCCTGCTCGCCCTGTTCGAAGACGCGCTGAGCCGATCAGCCGATCAAATTCGGGCTGCCACTGCCGGGTATTCCGATCCCCTGGAGCGATTGAAAGTCGCTGTCCAGCTCCTTTTCGAGGCGTCGCGCCCCGACCCCACCGCAAAGCGGCCGCTGTTCACCGACTTCGCCCCCCGTTTGCTGGTTTCCCATCCCGCCGAGGTGAAGGTCGCCCACGCGCCGCTTCTGGCGTTGCTTACCGAGCTGATGGAAGAGGCGTCCGCAGCTGGCCAGTTGCGCGCCGAGATCAACCCCAGGCGGATGGCCGCCATGACGATGCAGACAGTGATGTTCATCGCGCAGTCGAGCGGCGGCGCCGACGACGCGACGGTTCATCCGATCACCGCTGACGAAGTGTGGGACTTCTGCTCGCGCGGCTTCGTCAGCGACAAGCGCGAGAATTAGATTACCGCTGTTCGGTAACGCGTCATCGCCCAGCGGGCATGACCGCGGCGGCTTGTGTTCTGAACCGCAATCTGTTCGACTATCGCACGAGTTGAGAATTGGATTCTTAAAAATTAAGAGTGCGAAGTAGCATAAATGTATCCGGCGTTGACACTGATGAAGCCGGATGACAGAGTTCACATGCGACGGCGTGTGACCTTGCCACACCTTGGTTTCGGCGAGAGGCGATATCGGTGACAGTCAGCGCTACCAGCGACGTCTACTACGACCCGTACAACGTTGAACTCAACGCTGACCCGTATGGGATGTTTCGCAGGCTTCGCGAGGAAGCGCCCGTGTACTACAACAAGCAGCATGACTTCTACGCGCTGAGCCGGTTCGCCGATGTCGACCGGGCGCTGGTCGATTACGAGACATTCAGCTCGGCGCGGGGGGCGATCCTCGAGCTGATCAAGGCGAACATCGAGATGCCGCCAGGTGTATTGATTTTCGAGGACCCGCCACTGCACGACGTCCACCGCAAGTTGCTGGCTCGGATGTTCACACCGCGCAAGGTCAACGCGCTCGAACCAAAGATCCGCGAATTCTGCGCGCGTTGTCTGGATCCGTTGGTCGGCAGCGACCGGTTCGACTTCGTTACCGACCTCGGCGCCCAGATGCCCATGCGGGTGATCGGCATGCTGCTTGGTGTGCCCGAGGAAGATCAAGAAGCCGCCCGCGATTTCGCCAATGCCCAGATGCGCACCGAAGCCGGTAAGCCGATGAAGGCTGCCATGGACGGCATGGTCACCGGCGAGTTCTTCGCCCAGTACATCGACTGGCGCTCGCAGCATCCCTCCGACGACATCATGACCGAGCTGTTAAACGTCGAATTCGAGGACGAGAAGGGCGCGTGGCGTCGACTCACCCGCGAAGAACTCCTCACCTATGTCAGCGTGGTCTCGGGTGCCGGCAACGAGACCACGACCCGGCTGATCGGCTGGACCGGCAAGGTGCTGGCCGAACATCCCGACCAGCGGCGCGAGTTGGTGGAAAACCCCGCCCTGATCCCCCGGGCCATTGAGGAGCTGCTGCGCTTCGAGCCGCCGGCGCCGCATGTCGCCCGCTATGTGACCCGTGATGTCGAGTTGTATGGCCAGACCGTGCCGGAGGGCAGCGTCATGATGATGCTCATCGGGGCGGCAAACCGCGATCATCGCCAATTCCCGCCCGACGGCGACGTTTTCGACATTCACCGAGAACTTCGGCAACACCTCACGTTCAGTGTCGGCACGCACTACTGTCTGGGCTCGGCGCTGGCGCGTCTGGAGGGCCGAATTGCGCTCGAAGAGATTTTGAAGCGGTTCCCCGAGTGGGACGTCGATCTGACGAACGCCAAGCTGTCGCCGACTTCGACCGTGCGCGGCTGGGAGTCGATGGTAGCGGTTATCCCCTGAGCCCGATCTGAGAAGAAACGAGGTAACGATGACTGGGCGAGTCGAAGGCAAAGTCGCATTCATCACCGGCGCGGCGCGGGGGCAAGGTCGCGCGCACGCGGTGCGATTGGCGCAGGAGGGTGCCGACATCATCGCGATTGACGTTTGCAAGCCGATCGTTGAGAACACCACGATTCCTGCGTCGACACCGGAAGACCTGGCCGAGACCGCAGATCTCGTCAAGGGTCTCGACCGCCGAATCGTCACCGCTGAAGTCGACGTCCGTGACTACGCCGCGCTGAAAGCCGCGGTGGACAGCGGCGTGGAGCAACTTGGCCGGTTGGACGTCATTGTGGCCAACGCCGGTATCGGCAACGGCGGCGACACCCTCGACAAGACCAGTGAGCATGACTGGCAGGAAATGATCGACGTGAACCTGTCTGGCGTGTGGAAGACCGTGAAAGCTGGTGTGCCGCATATCTTATCGGGCGGCCGTGGCGGGTCGATCATCTTGACCAGCTCGGTCGGCGGGCTGAAGGCATATCCGCATACCGGTCACTATGTGGCGGCCAAGCACGGTGTTGTCGGGCTCATGCGTACATTTGCAGTCGAGCTGGGCCAGCACATGATTCGGGTCAATTCCGTACACCCGACGAACGTAAACACCCCGTTGTTCATGAACGAGGGCACGATGAAACTGTTCCGGCCTGACTTGGAGAACCCGGGCCCCGACGACTTGAAAGTTGTCGCACAGATGATGCACACGCTGCCGATCGGCTGGGTGGAACCGGAGGACATCAGCAACGCCGTGCTGTTCTTGGCTTCCGATGAATCCCGCTACATCACCGGTGTGACGCTTCCGGTCGACGCCGGCAGCTGCCTGAAGTAAACGCACCAACCGCGCGTCGCGATGACAACCGCAGAACGGGAGATTCCCCAAGACTGGGAACAGATTACCCCTGAGTGGATGACGACAGCGATCCGGCAACAGTATCCGGAAGCTGAGGTCAGCGATGTCGCGGTAGTGCTACGCGACGACGGCACCAATCGACGTGCGCGGTTCGAGTTGACCTATTCGGCCGGTGCCGGACCAGCCACCGTGTTCGCCAAGGCCGCGGATCCCGCGCATGTCGAGCTGGTCGCTCTCACCAGTGGTCTCTTTCACGAGCCCCGGCTGTTCACATCAGGAGTCGTCCTGCCGCTCGACCATCCGACTGTCTACACGGCGATCATCGACGAAGAAGGCAGCAACTTCCTGATGATCATGGAGGACGTCGTCGCCCGGGGAGCCGAACCGCGAGACTCCACCCGCCCGATGACGATCGACCAGGTGGCGGGCGGCGTTCGTGGATTAGCCCGCTTGCACAGCATGTACTGGGGCGAACGGGTCACACAGCATCCGGCACTGGGCTGGGTCGAGCCGTTCATCCCGTTCGCCGGCCTGGAAATGGCACCACTGCAAATCGCATTCGAGCGGCTGGGTGACTCTGTACCGGCCGAGATCCCGCGACTAACCGGAACCGAGCTGTTCCAAAATATCTGGGCACGCTACATCGGCACATTGACACAGTCACCGCAAACCTTGCTGCACGGCGACCCACACATCGGCAACACCTATGTGCTTCCGGACGACGAAGTGGGATTCCTCGACTGGCAGATGGTGCGGCGCGGGAACTGGTCGCTTGACCTCGGTTACTTCCTGCAGGGCGCGCTGACCATCGACGACAGACGTCGCAGTGAACGGGAGCTTCTCGAAGAGTACCGTTGTGCGCTGACTTTGCCAGCCGACGAAATGCCGTCCATCGACGAGGTTTGGCTGCGGTACCGCGCCTCTGTCGCGCACGGGCTGGCCATCTGGATCGCCACGCTGAGCGGTGGAGATGCATGGCAGCGCCCAGACATTTGCTTGGCATTCGCGCAGCGGTATTCGGCAGCATTCGTGGACCTCGAGACGCGCAACGCGCTGGACGCCCTCGACGCCTGACGGATAACGTCTCGCGCCATGGACAGCTTCGACGGGCGCGGCGCAGTCATCACGGGTGGCGCGAGTGGAATTGGTTTGGCCACCGCCAGAGAACTCGCTCGCCGCGGAGCCAGCGTGGTGTTGGCAGATATCGAAGAAGCTGTGCTTGAGCAAGCCGCGACCCAGCTACGCGGCGAGGGGCTCGACGCGCACGGCGTCGTCTGCGATGTACGGCAGCTGAACGAGGTCAGTCGCCTTGCCGATGAGGCGTTTCGGCTCCTGGGCAGGGTGCATGTGGTGTTCAACAACGCTGGCATCGCGGTGGCCGGACCGATCGCCGCGATGACGCATGACGACTGGCGGTGGGTGATCGACGTCG
This sequence comes from Mycobacterium sp., assembly GCF_035653355.1. GTDB lineage: Bacteria > Actinomycetota > Actinomycetes > Mycobacteriales > Mycobacteriaceae > Mycobacterium. Next base: position 6,253 of record NZ_DASRBZ010000023.1, read on the forward strand.
ACCTCTGGGGCCCCATTCACGGCGTCGAGGTCTTTCTGCCCAGGCTCCTCGAGCAGGGCGAAGGCGGGCATCTGCTGTTCACCTCGTCTTTTGCCGGCTTGGTGGCGAATATCGGCCTCGGGCCGTATTCGGTCGCCAAGTACGGCGTCGTGGCACTCGCGGAATCGCTTGCCCGAGAAGTCAAAACGGCGGGCATCGGTGTGTCGGTGTTGTGCCCGATGCTTGTCGCAACCAACATCGGCAACTGCGAGCGCACCCGCGGCGCCGACTACGGAACGCCGGCGACGCGACCGGTTTCAGAACCGGTCACCGTTGGCCAGGACGATGTCCTTGCTGCCGACGACGTCGCTCGGCTGACCGTCGAGGCGATACTCGCCAACCGGCTCTATATCCTGCCGCACCTGGGCTCGCGTGGCCTGATCCGCCGGAGGTTCGAGCGCATTGACCGTACCTTCGACGAGCAGGCCGCCGAGGGGTGGGAACACTAGGCCCGGTCAGCCGGGGCCGAATCGGAACTGCCCGGTCTGCGGGTGGCGGTACCAGCCACCGGCGGCGTGCGTTCCGCCGTCGACATGCAGCGTCTCTCCGGTGAGATAGCTCGCCATGTCGGATACGAGAAATACGGCGATGCTGGCGATTTCGTCGACGCTACCCGGGCGGCCCATCGGGATGGCGTGTCCGATCTCGTTGAGTTCGCCAAAGCTCAGGTTGGCCAGCCCTTCTGTCACGGTGACATCTGGTGCGATCGCGTTGACGCGGATACCGTGTGGCGCCAGCTCGAATGCCGCAGTCTTGGTGTAGTTGATGACGCCGGCTTTAGCTGCGGCATATGCGGCGAATCCCGGTGCGGCCCGGACACCTTCGATGGACGTCAGGTTGACGACACTCCCCGGCAGGCCCGCGGCAACAAGCTGGTGCACCACCCGTTGCGTACAGAGCATCACATGTCGCAAGTTCGCTCGATAGAGCGCGTCCCAGCCATTTTCGGTGGTGTCGAGCAGGGGCGAGAAGAATGTGCCGCCGGCATTGTTGACCAGGATTGTTACCGTGCCCAGTTCGGCAGTCGTGCGCTGCAGCGCAGCGTCGACCTGCTCGCCGTCGCGGACATCGGTCGTAATGCCCAGTGCGCCTATCGAATCGGCGGCGGCTGCGCAGCTCTCGGCGTCGCGCTCCCAGATCGCCACCGAGGCGCCGAAAGCCGCCATGCCGGCTGCTATGCCGAGCCCGATGCCGGCGCCCCCACCGGTCACGACTGCGACACGGCCGGTCAGCTGGATGTCGGATGGGCTGATCGCCACAGAGTTACCCTCTCATGCTGTGGCCGTTTTCCTGCCATAGCCGGCCGGTGCCTGGCCGATCACGCCGTCGGCTTCCAGGTCGGCGATCTCCTGTTCGGTCAGGCCCAGCTCCGCAAGCAGCTCATGGTTGTGCTGGCCGAGTAGCGGTGCAGGGTGAAGATGGAAGCGTTCCGGTCCGAGTGATAACCGCGCGGGAAGCGTGCTGTGCGGGGCAGTGGCATTGACCGGATGCTCGACATCTTCGAAAAAGCCGCGGAAGGCGAGCTGCGGCAACGCGGTTTGCCGATGTGGCTGCATCACTTTGGCTACCGGTACACCGGCGTCCCATAGACAGCAGACGATTTCGTCCCCGCTGCGCTGCTGACACCACGCAGCTAGCCGCTCGTCG
>NZ_DASRBZ010000024.1:0-5242 GCF_035653355.1 Mycobacterium sp.
GGCAGGGAACTCCCGGGGGATGTCTGGATATCTGCCAGCCTCAAGCAACACAACGTTGAGGCCGCCTTCCGTCAGCTCCTTGACAGCCCACGAGCCGGAGGCTCCCGAGCCGACGACGATAGCGTCATACATTGCTTCACCTCTGGCCATACGTGCGTGCCTCGGCTAGTGCGTGCGCGTCTTGTTCGCCGTTGGGAGCGGCCATTCCTCGAATCGCACTGCCCGCTTGCAACAGGACACCCATGTTTCGAGGTTTTCCCCCCACGTCTGCAAAGGCTGCTGGGCCGGAACGTTACACCACCGTCGCTGTCGAAGTCTCTCGAATCATGCAACAGCAGATGCTTGGGTGTCCTGCCGCGTTTGGCGGCCGCGAGCTGCTAATTGATCATCGTCGCAAACACACCGATCGGACAGCCTATCGACCCTGGAGCCAAGAAACGGCAACGGCAGCGGAGTACCGCGCGCGACCTCGCCATCGGCAAGCCCCGGCAACTCAATCGCCTCAGATTACGGGATTCCGGGACACTGGCGGAGCCGCAGCTCCCGAGCCTAGAGCGGCGCGCAAGGCTCGACGTTGTGCTGTCTCGCATCGATGCAGATACGTTGTGACGATTGAGTTGCCAGCTTGGCCGGCGCCGACCATCGCGACGTCGCCGCCTACGCCGATCAGCCCGGGGTTTCGAGGCGACGGAAATTCTCGGGCAAGATCAGCCGCCGCAACGCTTTTGGCGCGTTAAGTCATCCGGATCGGACATCTCGGGTTACCGGGTGACGCCGGGTACCCGGAGGATCAAAGATTCACCCCGACCGGTTGCCGATCCTCAATTAATGTCCGGTGCGAAATTCGCCCTGACAGGCCAACTTTACTTTTCGGAAGTTCGGCATTCTGACGCGAGAAATTCGCGGAGGTACGCGGGCGGCTTCAGGTTAAGCAAGCGCTCGCGGTCAGCAGCAAGATCCGCGTAGTTGAGCGCCTCAATCTGCGCCGCGGAATAGGATAATTGAGAGTCGGGCAACCCTTTTCGGACGACCCCCACACCGAGGTCGCAGTCCAGCACCGCGACGCGCAGATCGTGCCGGGTGCTGCGCAAGTGGACGATTGCCTTCCAGACATCGCCGCTCCAGACGAAGTGCCAGCGGTTCTGGGCCCGAAAGTCGGCATACGACGCGGCCGGGTAGCCGATCGTGGCTTTTGCGGGGTTGCAGTCGTGTAGAACAATGACGCCGTCGTCGCGCAGGTAGCGCAGGGTGTTTTCGACGTCACGCAGAGCCTGCCTATAAGTATGGAGCCCGTCGATTAAGGCGACATCGATGCCGTGCTGATCGAGGAATGTCGTCTCGTTCGCGAAGAAGGCGTCGCTGGTCGTTTCGAAGTAATAGGTGGCGCGCGCCTTCGCCTCGGCTTTCCTGCGTGAGCGGGGCGACAGCCTGAACTCCGGGTCGACAGCGACTTTCTCATCGGCGCTAATGCGCCGGAGCGAAAATCCATACCCAACGCCGATCTCCACGTAGACGCGCTGCGACCGCCCGTCGAGTGCCTGCTGCACGACCTTGATGCGGTTCATTAGACGATCCTTCCCCCGGGCGGGCCTTCGCCCGCCGTACGTGCCATGCCAAAGTCGATGTCATTTCTGTCTGCCGAGGTTCCCCGCTGCGCGAAGCTTCTAACCCAGTGCGCCACCCGCAGTTCGCAAGTTTCGTCAATTCTCCCGCTGGTCGGTAACTGATGCGAGCGCTGCCCGCCTGCGGCTGGCGCGCAACTGCTACGCCGTCCACCGCGCGCCGCGAGGAGCAAACCGAGCCGATAGTGGGCAGAAGCTGCGTCGCGGAAAACCCCTGGCGCTTAGCGACTTCCCGTTGTCGGAGCGGATGCGTGCTGTCGCGTCGATGCGGATGCGCTGTGACGATTGTCTTGCCATCTTGCAGATCTGGCCAGGCGCCGATCGTCGCGGCGGTGCTACCGTCGCGGTCAGCTTACACGCCTTGAGCAGGCGAAATTTTCCACAAGATCAGCGGCGGCGGCGATGCTTTCGGCGGGCTTGCTCATCTGTGTGGCGATCTCGCGGGCGCGGTCGAGGTGGTGCGGAGCGAGAGTGGTGCGCAAGTCCGCGATCAGCGATTGCAGAGTAGTGCTCGAAAAACGCCGGGCCGTACCTAGTTTCAATTGCTTGATCCGAGCGCCAAAGAACGGCTGGTCCGACGTGTTCCACAAGATCAACTGGGGGACTCCGGCGCGCAGGACTGCCGCCGTAGTGCCCGCGCCACCGTGGTGCACGACCGCGCGGCAGGTCGGAAAGGTGGCCGCGTGATTCACCGACCCCACCACCTTCACGTGCTCGTCCTCGGGGACTTGGCGAAAGTCGGTCCCGGCCGAGCAAACCAACGCCCGCTCGCCTAACCGCGCGCAGGCGGCGCTGATCATTTCGAGCGTGTCGACGGGAGATTCGATCGGTATGCTGCCAAAGCCAAAGTAAATCGGCGGTGTTCCCGCGGCAATCCACGACGCGATCTCGTCATCGGCATCCGTTGGCAGCTCCATAGTCAGCGCGCCGATAAAAGGCCGTCGTCCATCGTATTTCGCCCATTCGGCTGCCACCCCAGGGAAGCACAGCTCGTCGTACGCCTGAATCTCCAGTGATCCGCGCTGGGCGATCCGTTGCGGCGCGGGGCAGGTTGCCTTCGGCAGGCCGAGTTCGCGACGTTGCGCATCCTCGGGCTGCTTCGTCCAGCGCCAATACATCCACTCGTCCACCCTCATTGCCAAGCGGCCCAGCGGCGGCGGCAGGATCGGAATGTAATGGCCGTTGGCCCGTATCGGGAAGTAGTGCAACGTGGCGAACGGAATGTCGTGATATTCCGCAACATTGGCGGCGGGCGGCTCGGTACTCATGCAGGTGAGCAGCAAATCGGCGCCTTCAGCCAGGGACGTCAGCGACCTACTCATCTCCATCCAGCACTGGGTAACAAGCTGCCCCAGTTCGCGCCACTTCCTAGTCACCTCCTGGATCTTCCACGGGTTGCGGTATAAAGACTTCGAGAAGTCACGCTGCGCTTCCAACGGCGCCCGTGCATCTATTCCGTAAGGGACGGTCTGAAGCCCAGCCGCCTCGGCGAAGCCAACCAGGTCGGGTGGGACTGCCATGCGCACGTCGTGCCCCCGGCGCAGTAGTTCACGACCGACAGCGGCGCCGGGCTCGACGTCGCCGCGACTTCCATAGCATGCCAGCACAAATTTCATCGCAGATCTGGCCCTTCACTCCCCGTGCGCGTTATGCGAAACGAAAGCGGCAGCCGCGCAGCCCTGGCTCAACCGCCCAGCAGCTTAACGCCTTACCGAAGCTATTTACCTGGAATCCAGAACTTTCAGGCATGTGCCCGGATGCCATCGTCATCAGTAGCGATTTATGGCGATACAGGAGAAATTTTGGTCTGGGTGAGCGGAAAAAGAGGTACCGGGCGGCATGCGCGGGTGCGCCCGAGGAAAGTGCACCCGACGGTCCACTCCCTGCGACCATCGACGGGGATAGCGACCGCCACCGCACAGTACCGGCGCATCGTCGGACGGCCCCAGCAACCGAATTGGGCTGGGGCACTTAGTCTCTGGCGGGACAGATTGCAGATTCCATTGGTAAGAGTCGTCAAAGTCTACAACGCTGCCGTGGAGGCAGTGTTGCAGATGGCGCCACGAGTAGGCCGTCGATGGCGGAGAGGCCCATTGCTATTTGCACAAGCGGCTCCTAGTCGAAGGAAAACAGGCTAGCAACGCGCTCACTGAAGCGGAGTTGAAAGACATCCCAGCCTGAAACCACCCGTCCATACTTGCCAAGGTGTAACAATGCCGCTAATCGAAGAAGCCGCCCTCCTACGAAGTCGGTGACCTTGCACAAAGCCGAAAGCGTTAGCCCTGTCGAAGGGACCCAGGGGCAACGCGCGCCACGAACCGGATTTCGTCCGGACATCGAGGGTCTGCGCGCCGTCGCGATACTGGCGGTTGTCCTCTTCCACGCCGAGGTGCCTGGTATCGGCGGCGGATTTACCGGCGTGGACGTGTTCTTCGTCATCTCGGGATTTCTCATCACTGGGCTGCTTTGGCGCGAGGTGAGCACCGCTGGAAGCGTGCAGCTGCGCCGCTTCTACGGGGCGCGAGCTCGCCGACTGCTGCCGGCTTCGGCCACGGTAGGTGTCGTTACCGCTATCGGCGCTGCGGCCTTGTTACCCCCGTTGCAAGCCAGGACCGTGTTGGGTGATGGCATCACCTGTGCGTTGTATGTCGGTAATTACCGGTTCCTCCTGGAAGGCAACGACTACTTCGTCAGTGTGATGCCCCCGTCCCCTTTCCAGCACTACTGGTCATTGGGCGTCGAGGAGCAGTTCTACTTGGTATGGCCCGCCTTGATTATCGGTACGGCGTGGTTCATCCGGCGTGTGCGCCGGCGCAACAGAGCCGATACCTCCTCTGCGACTCCATATGTAGTGGTGCTTGCAGTGGTCGCGTCCCTGTCGTTTGTGGTGTCGCTCGTGGCTACGACTTACTGGGCGCCGGCTGTGGCGTTCTACTCCCTGCCCACGCGGGCCTGGCAGTTAGCCGTCGGTGGTCTGGTGGCCCTCACGGCCGGGCGGTGGCGCCGGCTACCGGTAGTAGCTGCCACGGTTGCAGGATGGGTCGGGCTGGTCGTCATCGTGTTGGGCTGCACACTGCTGCACACGAGCACGCCCTACCCAGGTAGCGCCGCCTTGTTGCCCGTCCTCGGCACGGCTCTGGTGATCGGCGCGGGCTGTGCCGCACCTTGGCGGGGATGCGGGCGCGTGCTGGCATGGGCGCCGATGCGGGCTGTCGGACGGGTGTCGTACTCGTGGTATCTGTGGCACTGGCCGGTGTTGCTGCTCGCCCCACCATTGCTCGGCCACCCGCTGGGCCTGGCCGGCAGACTGGCTGCGGCCCTCTTCTCCGCCGGCCTGGCTGTGCTCACCCTGTATCTGGTTGAGAATCCGTTGCGATTTGCCGCTTCTCTGCGGCGGTCTCCCGCCGGCAGCCTCGCGGTTGGCGGCGTCGCCACGGCGGTAGCGGTCTGTGTGGGCGTGGCGCTGCTTGTATTGGTCCCTGTCCCAGTCGGCCGCGGCGCGCCAGCTGCGGCGGTGACCGTCACTGCCGCGTCACCGCCGAAGGGCGACGACATTCACTTGTACGACGCGGCGGTGCAGCATGCGTACGCCCAGGTGCAAGCCGCGGTCGCGGCATCCG
>NZ_DASRBZ010000025.1:0-2539 GCF_035653355.1 Mycobacterium sp.
AACTGATCTCCGACGGGTCGGCGATCCCGGTGCTGGCCTTCCGACTGGCCGGAGACCGCGGCTACACCGAGTTCGACGTCTCGCACGAGCTGCGGACCTTCGGCTGGCAGGTGCCCGCCTACACCATGCCGGACAACGCCACCGACGTCTCGGTGCTGCGCATCGTGGTGCGCGAAGGGCTGTCCGCGGACCTGGCGCGGGCGCTGCACGACGACGCTGTAACCGCGCTGGCCACGCTGGACAAACTCAAACCCGGCGGGCACTTCGACGAACAGCACTTCGCGCACTGACCTGATGGCCGCCGAGTGTGGTCTCGTGTTACGCAAATCTGCAGGCGGCGTGCATTAAGCCCACGTTCGCGGGGTCTGGGACAATCGAGACGATGCAGACAACTCCCCTGGTCCCGAAGTCCAAGGACCTCATCGCCGAAGCCGTGGTGGACCTCGAGGCCATCGCCCACAACGTGCGGGTGCTGCGCGAGCACGCCGGACCCGCGCAGGTGATGGCCGTCGTGAAGGCCGACGGATACGGCCACGGCGCCACGCGGGCCGCCCGCACCGCATTGGCGGCCGGGGCGGCCGAACTCGGTGTCGCCACCATCGCCGAGGCGCTCGAATTGCGCGCCGACGGCATCACCGCACCGGTGCTGGCGTGGCTGCACCGCCCCGGAACCGACTTCGCCCCTGCGTTGGCCGCCGACGTGCAGATCGCGGTGTCCTCGGTGCGTCAGCTCGACGAAGTGCTCGACGCAGTGCGCCGGACCGGCCGCACAGCGACGCTGACCGTCAAAGTCGACACCGGCTTGAACCGCAACGGTGTCGGCGCCGCGCAATACCCGGCCATGCTGACCGCACTGGGCCAAGCCGCCGCTGAGGACGCCATCCGGTTGCACGGCATCATGTCGCACCTGGTGTACGCCGACGAACCTGACCACCCCACCAATGAACTTCAGTACCAACGGTTCTGCGACATGTTGGCCCAAGCGAAAAGCGCCGGGGTGCGGTTCGAGGTTGCCCACCTGGCGAACTCGTCGGCCACGTTGAGCCGGCCCGATTTCGCGTTCGACGTTGTGCGGCCCGGAATCGCCGTCTATGGGCTCAGCCCCATCCCCGAACGTGGCGACATGGGACTGATACCGGCAATGACGGTGAAATGCGCTGTCGCACTGGTCCGTTCGATCCGCGCCGGAGAAGGCGTGTCCTACGGGCATACCTTTATCGCTGACCGCGACACCAACCTGGCGCTGCTGCCCATCGGATACGCCGACGGGGTGTTCCGCACGCTGGGCGGGCGCCTCGAGGTGCTGATCAATGGCAAACGACGGCGCAGCGTCGGGCGGATCTGCATGGACCAGTTCGTCGTCGACCTCGGGCCCGGCCAGCTCGACGTCGCCGAGGGTGACGAGGCGATCTTGTTCGGTCCAGGCACCGGCGGCGAACCTACTGCGCAGGACTGGGCAGACCTGCTCGGCACCATCCACTACGAGGTGGTGACAAGCCCGCGAGGGCGCATCACCCGGACCTACCGCGAGGCCGAAACCGTTGAGCGGTGACGACGAAGGGCATGCGCGCAAGGCACAATGGCTAGCCGGAGCGGCAGGACTGGGAGCGGTGAGCACGATCGCCGCTGTGTCGGTGGCGCGCTCGATGACGCGGCGCGCCGGCATCGAAGACCCTTATGCCGGCGAGAATTTCGAGACACTGGACAGCGACCGCAGCTACGTGGTGACGACCCCGGACGGGGTTCCGCTGGCCGTACGCGAGGCAGGTCCGGTGGATGCGCCGCTGACGGTGGTGTTCGCCCACGGCTTCTGTCTGCGCATGGCCGCCTTTCATTTTCAGCGCATGCGGCTCAGCGACGAATGGGGTCCGCAAGTCCGGATGATCTTCTACGACCAGCGCGGCCATGGCCGTTCCGGCGAAGCCTCGCCCGAGTCCTACACGGTGGCCCAACTCGGCAGGGACTTGGAAACGGTGCTGCAGGTGATCGCCCCGCGCGGGCCGGTCGTGGTGGTTGGCCATTCGATGGGCGGCATGACCGTGTTGTCGCATGCTCGCCAGTACCCGCACTACTACGGCGACCGGATCGTCGGCGCGGCATTGATTTCCTCGGCGGCCGAAGGGGTTTCCAGATCGTTGTTGGGGGAGATCCTGAAAAACCCGGCGCTGGAGGCAGTCCGATTCACAGCGCGCTCGGCGCCCAAGCTGGTGCATCGCGGCCGACGAGCGGCGCGGTCGCTGATCAAGCCGATCCTTGTAGCGGCATCCTACGGCGACGAGAAGATCAGCCCGAGCGTGGTGGCGTTCTCGCAGAAAATGATGTACGGCACCCCGGTCACCACGATGGTGGAGTTTCTGCACGCCCTGGAAACCTTGGACGAAACCGAGGCGCTGCCGACGCTGGCACAGATCCCGACGCTGGTCGCGTGCGGCGATCGCGACATGCTGACGCCGGCCGAGTATTCCCGCGAGATGGCCGACGCCCTGCCGGATTCCGAACTGCTCATCGTCGAGGGCGCCGGTCATTTGGTGCAATTGGA
>NZ_DASRBZ010000026.1:0-2111 GCF_035653355.1 Mycobacterium sp.
CGAGGAGATCGCCGTGTCGTTGGGTCGGACAAGCCGCTGGGTACGCAAATGGGCTGCCCGGGCTGACGAGGAGCCGGGCGACGGTCTTTGGGCGGCCGACCGGTCCCGGGCGCCGTTGTCGTCGCCTTCTCGGACCTCTGATGAACTGCGCCAGCTGATCATCGACGCCCGCCGGCGCCTCGAGGCTGATCCGCGTGGCCAATACGGTGCGTTGGCGGTCGCCTGGCAGTTGCGACGCATGGGTGTCGACCCGATCCCGAACCGTTGGACGATCGAGAGGGTGATCACGGCGGCAGGTCTCGCGAAACCGAGGCGACGTCCGGCCGGCTACGTGCCCAAAGGCGTCGCCTATCCAGCCCGGTTGGCACCCGAGCCGGGCACGACACACCAGATCGACATGGTCGGTCCTCGCCACCTCGACGGTGGCGTCGAGTTCAGCGCGTTGAACCTCATCGACGTCGGGTCGCACCGCGCGGCCAGTGAGATCCTCCCTACGACACGGCCGAACCTGGTCGCCGCGGCGGTCGTGGCGATGTGGGGCCGCGTCGGGGTGCCCGCCGTCGCCCAGTTCGACAACGCCTCCAACTTCCGTGGCGCGATCCCACCCGCCTGGCAGCACTTCGGGCCGGTCGTTGCCGCCTTGGACCTAGATGTCACCGTCGGGTTCATTCCGCTGCGTGAACCGTGGCGCAACGGTGTCGTCGAGCATTTCAACGACGTCTGGGACAAAAGCTTTTTTCGAACCGAACGCTTCGCGGGGATCGACCATCTTCGCGCCGAGAACCGTGCGTTCGTGGCGTTCCACAACTCCGAGCATCGCTACTCCGCCCACGGCGGCGCGAGCCCTGACGAAATATCGGCCAATCGGCTGCGCTACTACCCGGTGGCCGACTACCAGGTCCCCGACGCTCTACCGGCGCGAGGACGCATCGAGGTGGTCCGCTACGTGCGTTCCAACCGGATCGTCGATCTGTTCGGCAAGCGGGTCACCCTCGAAGCCGACCACGCCCACCAATACGTCACCGCCGTTATCAAGGTCCGGGCAAAGACCGTTCAGATCGTCACCGTCAACGGCGAGATCGTCCACAAGGGAGACTTCAAGCTGTCCCGCACCCTCAGATAACGGATTCGGCCGGAACGATCTCCTGCGGCCAACAGACCCCACCACATGGAACGATGTCCTGCGGGAACCCTACCTCCCTCGACCCCGGAACGATGTCCTGCTGGTCAAGACGTAGCTCGCCCCACCCCGCGCGGATCGCTCCAAAGCGCAGTTCCATCACCGTCTGAAAGGCGAGGAGTACCGGTACCGGGCCGATCAGTGCCCGGTAGCGGTCCGCAAGTGGGTTTGGACGGTCGTCGAACAGCCAGCTGATGACCATCGTGTCCACGACGACGCCCGCCGGATGGGCGTCGTTCATGTCTCAGCCAATGCCTCCTCGAACGCAGTCCACTCGTCGTCGGGCACGCCGGCGATCACGAACGCCTCCCGGCGTGGCAGTGGGCGTGCTCTCCTGAGCGAGATGCAATCTTCGCCGATGTCCAGTCGGCCTCGCCGTGACCGATGACCGTCGTTCAGCAACGGTCGCGTGCCAGGATCCGACCTATTCCAATCGGCCAGCGGTGCTACGGACGAACGCGACGGCGAGCACCCAGAGAATGGCAGCAACAACTCCTTCTCCAATTGCGTCGCCATAGTGACCTCCGATTGCTCGTGCGATTGCAAAAAGAGTCAGAAGGCACGCGGCGGCGAACAGTGCCGCTCGTAATGATCTCTTCAACCTAGGATTCATTGCGCAGTCAGCTGACTATCATGAGTAAGCGTACCTGTCTACACATCACGCTCTTCGCCAGGTGGCACCGGTCCGCGGTCACGACGCGGTTGTCGTAGATTAGCTGAGCATCGATAATCTCTGCAATCAAGCCCCCCGGGGGATGGTTGATGCGTCTTGACTGCCATCTCGGCGACCGCGGCCTCCTCCACAGATCGCGGCGGAACCGTCCATCTGGATGTCGGCGCCCGTTACGGCGACGGGATGACTACACGCCAGATCGACGGTTCTTGTATCGAGCCAGTGCACCGACTGCAGGGGATACCGGAGCTGTCGACC
>NZ_DASRBZ010000027.1:0-2790 GCF_035653355.1 Mycobacterium sp.
GAACGAGATTGAAGCACCGACGGCGGTAGCGGCGATGGCCGGCGCCAGCACCGGCAGCTTGAGTGCATCGACAGGCGGCTCCGCTTCGCCGACAGGAACTTTCGGCACAGCGGACGGTGCGGTCGGCACGTTAGACGACGCTTTCGGCTTGTCTACCGGTGGCTTCGGCGCAATCAACGGCGATGCGCCTCTCAGCGACGACGCGACGCCTCGCCAGTTGGCCTGGTCGGAGGCCGACGACAGCGGCAAGGAACCGTTGCCGTTTACTGGTTCGTTCTACAGCTCCTATGCCGACCCCTACGATGACGGGGTCCGCGCCGCGCCATCTCAACTTCTGCCGACGATTGAGCCGCCCGCCGAGCGGAAGCGGCGGCGGTACCGGCTGCCGCAGCTGGCCATCGGGCTCGCTGCCCTCACGTCGATGATCGCGATCGGCGGGGTGGCGTACTCGCTGACAAGCACCACCGAACACCACGCGCCTCCGGCGCCGCACAGCACCAAGCCTGTGGCCCCGCCGCCGCTCAGCTCCCCGCCGCCATCGCCGAGTCCGGTGGCGCCCCCCAGCCTGGCCCCTCCGCCGAGCAGCGTTGCCCCGCCGCCACCGCCTCCGCCGTCGTCTGCCGAAGCGCCACCGCCACCCCCACCACCGGTGACCACGACGGATCGGCCGGCACCGACGACCACGGCTCAGGCGACGACAACCACAACGACCACCACCACCACAACGACGACCACGACACCGCCGCCGAGCTCGACAACCACCACAACCACCAGCACGACGGTGCCGATGACGACGGAGTACTTGACCCTCCCGCTGGTGCCGGTCCCGATACCGATTCAGGTTCCGCAGCAGAACCAGCCGCAGAACCCGTATGTGAATCCTGGCGGCGGTTACTGACCTCAACGCTGCCTTACCCCGACCGGTTGGACATCCGGCTGCTCAGGGCAACGCCTTTTCCCTGCGGCAACGGCGAACAACGGTCGGCGCCGGAAAGTAGCGGTAGGGTTGAAGTACCACGGTTGGCGGGGCCCGTTGGTATTGCTGCCGTTTCGCTTCGACCTAGAACTTCATACGTCCAGCTAATCCGGATGTAACGTCGCAGACAGGTGCGGCGACGAAGTTAGAAGAGGCGGCCCGCGGGGTGTACTCCTCCGCCAGACTGTGGCAGCAAAGTACTTTGGAGGAGTTGTGGACATCGTATTCGGGGTGTCGATGGCACCTACGACGGTCCGCATGGTGCTGATCGAGGGGCAAAACGCGGACGGCGTCACCGTCGACGAAGACAGCTTCGACGTGGCCGCCGACGGAGACTCGGCAACCTCAGCCGCGATCGCCGCGATCCTGGGTACTCGGGAAGCCGCGTTGGAAGCCGGCTACCAACTTGTGTCAACCGGCGTGACGTGGACCGACGCTGGCGATGCCCCGGCGCTGCGCGACGCACTGGCTGGCCAGCAAATCGAAAACGTCATGCTGGTCGCCCCGCTACTGGCTGCTGCGGCGCTAGCGCAGACCGTGGGCGGTGCACTGGCCTACGGGCACATCGGGCTGTTGTACCTGGAACCCAACAGCACCACCTTGGCTGTCGTCGACTGCGCCGACGGCTCGATCGTCGACTTGCACCGACAGCTGGTCGACAACTTGTGGGACGACGGCGACACGGCACAGCTGGCGGCCGACGCTGCGGAGCTGACCTCGATGGTTTCTGGGCTCGAGTCGTTGGAATCCCGCCCGGACGGGGTATTCCTCGTCGGCTGCGGCGTTGACGTCGTTCCCATCAAGCCGCGAGTCGAGGAGGCCACCACTCTCCCGGTAACTGTGCCCGAGGAGCCGGACATGGCGTTGGCCCGGGGCGCGGCACTGGCGTCGGCGAACGCGCCGCTGTTTGCCTCGTCGACTGCTGCGCTGGCTTACGCACAAGACCCCGGCACCGGTGAGGTGGATCGCTACGCGGTCGCTCCGACCTACCTCGACGTTTCCGGCCACGCCAGCCTGGGCAGCGCGGCGCTGGCCTACAGCGCCCTGCCTGAGGATAACGACCTGCCTGGTCAGCGGCCGCGCCGGCCTTTGTTGCTGGTCGGCAGCGCGCTGGCGGCGGTCTTCTTGATCGGTGTTGTGGCGCTGATCGTTTCGCTGGTGGCCGATGTGCGCCCGACGGTCGGTCAGCGACCCAATCCCGGCGGAAACGTCGTCATCCCGACCGAGCAGGCGCCCGCGCCGCCGAAGGCGCAACCGCCTGTGCCGGCCGCTTCCTCCCCACCACCGGCCGCGCCGCCCGCGTCACCCGAGCCGGCGGCACCGCCGCCGCCCGCTGCGCCTGCACCGGCACCGGAAACGATCCCCGAGCCGGCACCGGTAGTGGCGCCCCGCCCAGCGCCGGTACAGCGGACACCGATACGGCAAGCACCGGCCTACCAGCCGCCTGCAGCCGCACCCGCACCACAGCCGGCTCCGGAGGCGCCGCCCCCACCGCCGGCCGTGCCGCCCCCACCGCCGCCTCCGGCGCCGGCGATGCCGCCGATGACGGCGTATCTGCACTTGCCGTTCGTCACCGTGCCGATTCCGATCAACCCGCCTCCGCCGCCCGCGCCGCCGGGGCCGTAACGTGCGGCGTCGGTCCGATTAGCCGACGCGGGGTGTGTCGGTCGGGCCGGTGCGGGGGGTGTCGGTCGGGCCGGCCTCACCAGGTTGCTGCTGCTGCGATTCTTCGGGGCGCGCCGTGGCGCGCGGGTCAAGGCTGTCGGCGTGCGCGCGCTGCTCGTCGAGTTGCTCGCGCGCACCGGCCGCATTCG
>NZ_DASRBZ010000028.1:0-8522 GCF_035653355.1 Mycobacterium sp.
CGCGCACCCGCAGCAGCGGCGGCACCGGGTTGGGGCTATCGATCGTCGACTCGCTGGTCTACGCCCACGGCGGCACGGTCACCGTGACAACAGCGCCGGGGGAAGGCTGCTGCTTCCATGTCAGCCTTCCGCGTATCGCCGACGTGCCTGCTCACGTGGCAGACCCTGTCTAGCCTGCACCCAACTCGGCTAGCGCCGCTTTGATCTTGGCTTGCGCCTCGTCAAGAGATTGCGGCGACGGGTGGCGGTCGACATTGGCGAACCCGAAGTCGCTGAGATGGCGGGTCGGAAAGACGTGGACGTGAAGATGGGGCACCTCGAGCCCGGCGATGATCAACCCGGCACGCTGTGTAGCGAACGCCCGGCACACCGCCTTGCCGATCAGCTGCGCCACCGCCATTACCCGGGCGAACACCTCGCGGTCGACGTCTTGCCATTGATCGATCTCGTCGCGAGGCACCACCAGCGTGTGCCCTTGTGTCATCGGCTCGATGGACAGGAACGCGACGATCTCGTCGTCTTCGTAGACGAATCGGCCCGGCAGTTCCCGGTTGATGATCTTGGTGAAGACAGTGGCCATGCGCCTGAGCATGGTGTGCTGTTCTGTCACCCGTCAAGCGTGGGGGCGTCGTGTCGCGACGTCACTCAACCCTCGGGCTGCGGCTGCATCAACTCGGCTAGCTCGGTCACGGACCACGGCGGCGAGTCGTGATGGTCGCGGTAGGCGATGAGGGCGGGAGTGGGCCGTGGGAATCGTCCGACGAATCCGCCTGCGGCAATAAAGATTGCGCCAGTTATGTGCTCGGCGAGATCGCTGGCCAGATAGGTGTACATCGCTGCTACATACTCCGGTGGCGCGGCATCCAGGGAGGCATGCATGCTGGTGTCGTCCAGCAGTCCGCGCCGGTTCAGCTCTCTGACGTGCGCCTCGTAATCCGGCCCGCTGGACAGCCGGGTCTTGGCGCCCGGGCACACGACATTGGCGCGGATCCGGTGTTGCTTGAGTTCGGCGGCGATGGCCAGGGTCAGGCTGTTGACTGCACCCTTGCCGGCGGGATAGCCGCTGCCGCCATAGTCCCCGAGAAACGCAACCGATCCGGTGTTGACGATGCTGCCGCCGCCCTGCTCGACCATCCTCGGGGCAGCCGCGCGGCAGGTGGCGAACACCGTGCCCAGGTGCGCATCGAGCAAGTCGCGAAAGTCGACCGGGGTGATGTTGAGGATCGAGGAGCCCGCCGGTTCGGCGATCCCGGCGCAGTTCACCAGGATGTGGATTCCGCTGAATTCGTCAATACACCTGTCGATCAACGATTTTGCGGTCGGCTGATCGGACGGTGAGCCCGCGTGTGCCACCGCGGTACCGCCTGCCGTGGTGATGCCTGCGACGGTCTCCTCGGCCGCCTCGTGATCGCGGCCGTTGACCACCACGGCGGCGCCATGCCGTGCCAGGTGGGCGGCAACGGCCGCCCCGATCCCGCGGGAACCGCCGACAACCACCGCGCCGCGGCCCGCAAGTAGCGGGTCGGCTGGGGTCACTCCTCTTGGCCGAAGGTCATCGCGTCGAGGTTCCAGTAGCCGCGCATACTGGCGATCTGCCCGGCGTCGTTGACCCGGTAGGTGAAAACTCCGCGCACGGTGCTGGTCACCCCGTTGTCAAACTTGCTGCGCAGCACCAGGATATGTGCGATCTCGTTGGGTGAACTCGACGGGAAGGTTTCCTCGCAGGTGATGGTGAGCTGGTTGGCGGCGATGTTGGCGTCGTAGAACGCAGCGACGCCGTCTTTGCCGCGCACGCCGGTGCCCTCCGGGTTGGTGGGCGCCTCGCCGATCGGGTCTTCGATGACCACGTCGTCGGCCATCAGCGCCAGCCATCCTTCCCGGTCGTGGGCCTGCACGCACCGCCACGACGACTGCGACGCGGTCAAAGCGGGCGACTGTTGGATGGTTTCCTGCGACATAGTTTCACTCCTTCTTGCTAGATGGCACACGCTACTCGGGCGCCGTCCTCGGTGGCTTTGCGAATGAGACCGAGGCCGCTGCAGTCTCCGGCGGCGTGGACCTCGGCGTCGGGCATGCTGGCCGCCAGGGTGTCAAAAAGCTCCGTGTCGGGTTCGGGTGTTCCGGCGAGAACGACGCTGTCGGCGGGCAATTGACGGGTGGTGCCGCCGAACGGGGTGAACACGACACCGTCTGCGGTGATCCGTTCGACGGTCGCCCGAACATGCACGGTGACACCTAGCCGGTCTATGCGATCCATGTGTTCGGTCTTGCGCTTATTGCCGACCTCCGGCGCGATGACCTTGCCCGCCTCGAGAATCGACACCAGACGACCACGGCCGGCGAGAAACTCGGCGAGTTCCAACGCAACCAGGTCACCGCCGATGATCGTGACGCGCCGGCCCAACGGCATCCAAGCGCGGGTCGCCAACCGAACCGCCGAGGGTTGCACCAGCCGCTGGCGCCATCCCGACAGCAGTCGGGCACTGAGCCGCTGCCACGCCGGATCCGCGGAGTCAGCGTGCCCGGCGAGCCATTCACGCAGACCCGGGCCGGTGCGCACGTGGGGGAGTTCGGCGCCTGGAATCGCGGGAAGAGCGATGCGCCCGCCGGTAGCGACCACGACGACATCCGGGTCCAGCGTGGCGACGTCGTCAGCCGAAATAGCTTGGCCCAGTTGCACTTCGGCTGTGCTGCGGCTGATCTCGTCGCAAAGGTACCGCAGAAACGGTTCGTTCTCTGGGTGCAGAACCGACGCCCAGCGCAATGCACCGCCCAACTGGCGATTGCGTTCGAACAGCATGACGTGGTGGCCGCGTTCGGCAGCAACGCGAGCGGCTTCCAATCCGGCCGGGCCGCCGCCGATCACCACGACCTGCCTGGGATGTGCGGCGCGACCCGCGCCCAGTTCGCGTTCCTTGCCGGTGCGCGGGTTAACCGCGCAGTCGACCGAGAAGCGCAACTCCATCGCGTCGATGCAGTTTTCACACGAGATACATTTGCGCACCCGATGCGCCTGTCTCGCAAGCAGTTTGTGCGGCAGCTCCGCGTCGGCGAGCAGCGGCCGGCCCATGGCGATGAAGTCGGCGCGCCCGTCGGCCAGGATTTGTTCGGCCCGCTCGGGGTCGTGGATGCGGCCGACGGCGATCACCGGCACGTCGACTACCTCCTTGACCGCGGCCGCGGCACCCACGTTCAGCGCGTCGCCGTCGTCGGCGCCGTTGACCATTCGGGTGACCAGCCGGTCGATCACGCCGCCGCTGACGTGGAAGGCGTCCACGCCGGCGGCTACGAGTTGCGGTGCCACTTGCGCGGTTTCGTATATCGGGCGGCCGCCGGCCACCCGTTCGTAGCCGGAGATGCGCAAGGTGATCGGCAACGTGTCGCCGATCTCGGAGCGGATCGCGGCCAGGGTTTCCAGCACCACCTGGAGCCGGCCCCGCACCGAGTCGCCGCGGTACTCGTCGGTGCGCCGGTTGCGTTGCGGCGCAAGGAATGATCCCAGCAGCATGTAGCCGTGGGCGGCGTGCAGTTCAATGCCGTCGTATCCTGCTTCGGCTGCGCGGCGCACCGCGGCCTTGAACAAGTCGAACACGTCGGTGAGTTGTTCTTTGGTGATCTCCGCCGACGGACGCCCGGTCAGATACGAGGGAATCACCGACGGACCCAGCGCCGTGACACCGTGCATCTCCGGGCCCAGGCTGTCGGGCCCTGCGTGCACGATCTGCGGCTGGATCTTCGCGCCGTGGTCGTGCACCGCCTCCACCAGTGCCCGGTGGGCGGGCACCGATTCGTCGGTGCCCAAGTGCAGGCTGCCAGGGGTCTCGAGGTGACGATGGTCGATTCCGGTGGCTCCCACGGTGATCAGCCCGACACCGCCCTTGGCGCGGGCGGCGAAGTAGTCACGAGTGCGCTGCGAGGGTAACCCGTCCGGGGTGCCGTACATCGTCTCCATCGGGGACATCACCAGCCGGTTGCGCACCGACATGGCGCCGATCCGACCGGGCTGCAGCAGGTGGGGGAATGTGTTCACCGTGGCGATCGCTAGCGCGGAGAGATCGGCTGCGCAAAGCGGCCGGCGAACGCCCGTAGCGGCAAGTCGGCGCTGCTGACGATGCCCGGTGGTGCATCGACCACTGCGCGGACGGCGTTGAGTGCGGGCATGCCGGTAACCGTCATGCCGATCGCCGCGAACGACTCCGGGGTCGAGAAGTCGGTGCCCGGTTTGGGCAGGATCAGATGCTTGCTGTAGATACAGGGGTCGCCCTGGATCTTGGTGATGTAGCAACCCTGGATGTCCCAGCGCGGCTTAGTGTGTGGTGTCATCTGCCATTCCAGATGCAACTCCACTCGCGGCACTCCGCCGGCCGTGCCGACGTACTGGAACGCTGCGCCGCCCACCGAGCCGGCGGGCAAGAAGTACCACCCGAGGTCCACGTCCTTGGTGCAGGCACCGAGCTGGTAGGAGAACGTGACCTCGTCAAGCGCCATGTCGAGGCAGTCGGCCATCATCCGCACGCCGTCTTCGAACACGCGAGTGCCCAGCTCCAGCAGCCGCGACACCTCGGGATCGTCGACGGGGCGGCCGAATCCGCAGTTGGCCCAGGTCGGTGCCGAATGGTGACATGAGACGTCCACGGACTCGATGCACGTGACGTTTTCGATGTCAGCGACGTCGGCGCTGTGCACGATCGTCAGAATCTGCGCGAGCCCCGGATTCATCCCGGTTCCGTAGAATGTCGAGTTGCCCCGCAGGCAGGCGGCTTGCAGCACTTCGGATTCGGTGCGGCCATCGGGCAGCCGGTGGTTGGTGCCGCGATGATGCCCGGTGACCCAGTCCGCGGTCGTGACGATATTGATGCCGGCCTGCAGCACTCGCTCGTACAGGTCGAGGTCCGGCCACACTCCGTGAAAGGTCACGCAGTCCGGCGCCGCGGCGATGATCTCGTCCACTGTTCCCGTGGCCGCCACACCGATAGGGCCGATGCCGGCTATTTCGCCGGCGTCGCGGCCCACCTTGTCGGGTGAGTAGCAGTGCAGCCCTATGAGTTCGAGGTCAGGATGGCGGGCGATCCGTTTGATCATTTCCCTGCCGACATTCCCGGAGGCTACCTGGAACACCCGTACCGGCTGAGTCACGGTCGCTACCTGTCGGCGTCGGTGTAGCGGATGACGCCGCGTATGTTCTTGCCGTCCAGCATGTCCTGATAGCCGTCGTTGATCTGCTCCAGCTTGTACTGCCGGGTGATCATGTCGTCGAGGTTGAGCTTGCCCGCTTTGTACATCGCGAGCAGCTGCGGGATGTCGTACTGCGGATTGCCGCCGCCGAAGATGGTGCCTTGCAAGTTCTTTTGCATCAGGGTCAACATCGCGAGGTTCAGCGTCACCCCGGTGTCCAGCAGGCTGCCGATGGCGGTCAGCACGCAGGTGCCGCCCTTGGCGGTGATGTTGATGTAGCTGTCGATGTCGCTGCCCTTGAGCTCGCCGACCGTGACGATCACCTTCTTGGCCATCAATCCGTAGGTGACCTCGCCGATACCCATCAGCGCGGCCTCGATGTCCGGATACACATGAGTCGCGCCGAATTTGAGTGCTTGGTCCCGCTTCCACTCCACCGGGTCGACCACGAAGATGTAGCGGGCGCCGGCATTGACCGCACCCTGCAACGCCGACATGCCGACGCCGCCCACACCGACGATTGCGACGTCATCACCTGGCCGGATGTCGGCGGTGCGCGTCGCCGAACCGTAGCCGGTGGTGACACCGCAGCCGACCAGGCAGGCCACCTCGAAGGGCACCGACGGATCGATCTTCACCACCGAGCTCTCGTGCACCACCATGTAGGGCGAGAACGTGCCCAGCAGTGTCATGGGGTAGACGTTTTGGCCGCGGGCCTGAATGCGGAACGTGCCGTCGGACACCGCGGCGCCGTTGAGCAGGCCGGCGCCCAGATCGCACAGGTTACGCATCCCCGCCTGACAGGACTGACATTTACCGCACGACGGGATGAACGACAACACCACATGGTCGCCCTCGGCGAGGTCCTCGACGCCGGGCCCGACCTCGGTGACGATGCCTGCCCCCTCGTGTCCGCCCAGCACCGGAAAGCCCGCCATCGGGATGCCGCCGGTCACCAGATGGTGGTCGGAGTGGCACATGCCCGCCGCTTCCATCTGGATCTTGACCTCGTGCTTGCGTGGTTCGCCGATCTCGATTTCCTCGACCGACCACGGCTGATTGAATTCCCAGATCAGCGCGCCCTTTGTTTTCACGGTGAACCTCCTGCCAGGACCTAGCTCCGAGCCTGCGTCGAAGCGACCGATTGGGTGAGCCTACGTGTCGGGTTGTCGGCTGATGAGGGCTGGATCACATCTAGCCAGACACTGCGCCGCAGCTTATAGTCCGCAGCCCAGTAGCGGGCGGCTTGTGGCAAACCGCAGTCGATCGCCGCGACGCAAGTCACCACAGAGGCACCGGAGCCTTTCCGAGCGGGTAGTAGCCCGGCACCTTTTCACCGGCCATACCGCGTTCGATGCGTTTCTGCATGCCCGCCGACAGCTTGCCGGCCTTGATGAGATCCATGTAAAGCGCGGAGACGTGCCCGAAGTCGAAGAAGTCGCGCTGCCAGTTCCATTTGCCGCCACCGGCATAGCGGAACCAGCTGCCGCCAATGCCGTACACCTCCTGCTCGGTGCCGTCGGCGTCAGTCGCAACCTGCTTCCAGAACCCCACCACTTCGCCGATCTTGTCGTCGATCACGACGCGCTGGTACGGGTAGCGCCAGCCCTGTAAGCCTTCCATCTCCTGGCCCAGCGCGATGTCGCGGATCTCGTCGATGCCGACGCACATGACGTCCTCTTTCGGCCCAATGTTCCAGCCGTAGGTGGCGTCGTCGGTGTAGAAGTCGGCGAGAATGCGCCAGTCACCGGTTCTTTCAGCCTCCCGGTTGGCGTCCAACCAGCGCTGCACGACGTCCTCGAGCTCCTCGCGTGGGAATCCGGGCATTTCTAGTCTCCTGTCTCGCGGATCGACAGCGCCTGGGTGGGACAGGCCCACACGGCTTGCTCGATTTGTTTTCTGGCCTCGTCGGGCGGCTCGCTGTCCAGGATTTCGACCTGGCCGCGTTTGGGCACCCGGAAATAGTCGGGCGCCTCCAGCTCGCACATCGCATGCCCCTGGCACAGATCCAGGTCAGCGATCACCTTGTAACCCATCATCGACTCCCATTGCGGCGGCGGTAGCGCACCCGGGCGGGCTGGGCCAGCTGCACCACCATCTTGGAATGGTCGTTGCGATAGCTCTCTGGCGGTTGCGTCATCTCAAACTCATACTCGCGCAACAGCACCGAGAAGATAGCCTTGATCTGCATGGTGGCGAACGCCGCTCCCACGCAGCGATGTCGGCCGGCGCCGAATGGAATCCACGTCCACCGGTTGATCAAATCTTCTTGACGCGGCTCGTCGTAACGCTCCGGTACGAAGTCGTCGGGGTCCGGGAAGTCCGCGGGGATCCGGTTGGAGACCGCCGGTGACGCTGCCACCAGGTCACCCGCATGGATGGGATACCCCTTGACTTCGAATTCGCCTTTGGCTACCCGCATCAGGATGATCAGCGGCGGGTGCAGCCGCAGGGTTTCCTTGAGCACGTTCTCCAGCCGCGGAATCTGGCGCAGGGCATGGAAATTCACCGGCTGGCCGTCTCCGTAGAGCTCGTCGAGTTCTTTGATCACGCCGGCGTAGACGTCGGGGTGGCGCATCAACTCGATCAGCGTCCACGCGGCGGTGCCCGAGCTGGTGTGATGTCCGGCGAACATCATCGAGATGAACATGCCGGTGATTTCGTCGGCGCTAAAGCGGGGATTGCCCTCGTCGTCTTTCACCGTGATCAACACGTCGAGCATGTCGCGGTCGTTCTTGTCGGTGGGCGGGTTGGCGATCCGGTTGTCCATGATCTCTTGCACCAGCGCCACCAACGCTTTTCGGGCCTCGTCGCGGCGGCGGAAGCTCTCGATCGGCAGATAGGGATCGACGTAGCACAACGGGTCAGTGCCCCGCTCGAGCTCGTGGTAGAGGCGCGCGAAACGGTGATCGAGCTCTTCGCGGAACTTCTTGCCGATCAGGCATGCCGTCGAGGTGTAGATGGTCAGCTCGGCGAAGAAGTCCAGCAGGTCGATCTCACCGGTGTCGCCCCAGCCGGCGATCATCCGGCGGACCTCGCGCTCGATGGTGGTGGCGTGGCCTTTCATCTGCTCGCCGCGCAATGCGGCGTTGTGCAGCATCTCTTTTCGTCGCTCGGGGCTGGCATCGAACACCACGCCCTTGCCGAAGATCGGCGTCATGAACGGATACGCCTCGGCCTGGTCCAGATCGTCGTCGGTGGCGCGGAAGAAGAACTCGTTGGCTTCGGCGCCGGACAACAACACGACCTGCTTGCCGGCCAACTGGAACCATCCCACGTCGCCGCATTCGTCGCGGACCCGTCTCATCAGCCCGATGGGGTCGGTGCGAAACTCCTCGAGGTGCCCG
>NZ_DASRBZ010000029.1:0-4873 GCF_035653355.1 Mycobacterium sp.
GGCCGCGCTGCCCGCACGCGGCACCAGCGAAGGCCGGCAGCTGCGCCGCTGGCTGACCCAGCTGATCGTGACCGAACGGGTCGTCGCCGCTGCGGCCGCAGCACTGGGCCTGACCGCAGCGGACGCCCCGACCGAGGCCGACGTGTTGCCAGACATCGCGGCCCGCCTGGAGATCGGCAGCATCGCCGCGGCGGCGTTGCAGGATCCGAAGGCCCGGGCGTTGTTCGCTCACCTGACTGCGGCGGTGGAAGTCAGCGACGAGGAGGTGGCCGCCTATCACGCGCGCAACCCATTGCGGTTTGCCGCAGCACCGCGCGACCGAGACGGCTGGCGCACACCTGCCTTGGCTGCCCCGCCTTTGGCGCAGGTGCGGCTCGTGATCACCGAACACCTGCGCGGCGCCGCGCGGCGCCGCGCCTTCCGGATGTGGCTCGACCAACGCCGCGCCGCGCTCGTGCAGCTGGCCCCCGGCTACGAGCACCCCGGCGACCCACGCCAACCCGACAACACCCACCGGCACTGATCACATGCTCACCCTCGCCCTCGATATCGGCGGCACCACCATCGCCGCCGGGCTCGTGGACCCCGCTGGCACCCTGGTGTACTCGGCCACCGTCCCTACACCGAATTCCGTACGTGCCGAAGACATTTGGGCTGTGGTGGCGAAGCTGATCACCGAAGCGATCGCAGTGGCTGGCGGCGCGGTGCGCGCAGTGGGCATCGCGTCGGCCGGCCCGATCGACGTGCCCAGCGGCACCGTGAGCCCAATCAACATCACCTGCTGGCGGGGCTTCCCGCTGCGCACTCGGGTCGCGGCCGTCGTGCCCGACGTGCCCGTGCGGCTGGCCGGCGACGGACTATGCATGGTGCTCGCCGAACACGGCTACGGCGCCGGGCGAGATGCACGCTTCCTGCTCGGCATTGTGGTGTCCACCGGTGTCGGCGGCGGATTGGTGCTCGACGGCAGCGGCTACTCCGGCCGCACAGGCAACGCCGGACACGTCGGCCACGTCGTCGTCGACCCGGACGGTCAGCCCTGCTCCTGCGGCGGTCGCGGCTGCGTCGAGACCCTGGCAGCCGGCCCGGCTCTGGTCCGATGGGCGCGAGCCAACGGCTGGCGTGGCTCACCCGGAGCCGGCGCCGAACACCTGGCGAACGACGCCTCGGCGGGCGATCCGATTGCCGTGCGGGCTTTCGGTCGCGGCGCGAAGGCGCTGGCCGCCATGATTGCCTCGGTTGCGGCGGTGTGCGATCTGGACCGCGTCGTCATCGGCGGGGGAGTGGCCAACGCGGGCCCGCTGCTCTTCGACCCGCTGCGCGCGGCGCTGGCCGAACACGCCGGCCTGGACTTCCTTACCGGGCTGCGCGTGCTGCCGGCCGAGCTCGGCGCCGAGGCCGGGCTGATCGGTGCGGCCATGCTCGCCGGGTCTGAGTACCGTTTTGGCTGATAGCGACGGCCACGCTATTGTGGTGGCCGATCCACCGAAGACCGTCGGTCACCGAGAAATCGGTTGAAAGCCCGGGATACCCCGGCGGCCCGCGCAGGAGGACGAGGCATTACGTCGGCGCATGCCGACCATTCGCGCCCCGACCGCATCCTGCGTCGGGGCGTTCGTCTTTCCCGGGTAGGCCGGCCAAAGCCGTGGACCCGCAAGGACTTTCACATCAGGAGGCATGCATGGGCAGGGCTGAGAAGGCCACCGCCGTTGCAGACATCGCGGAGCAGTTCAAGGCGTCGACGGCGACTCTGATCACCGAATACCGCGGCCTGACGGTCGCCAACCTGGCCGAGCTGCGCCGCTCACTGGGCAGCGCAGCCACGTACTCGGTGGCGAAAAACACGTTGGTCAAGCGCGCTGCCTCGGAGGCGGGCATCGAGGGTCTGGACGAGTTGTTCGTCGGCCCGACCGCGATCGCCTTCGTCAGCGGTGAGCCGGTCGACGCGGCCAAAGCCATCAAGACCTTCGCCAAAGAGCACAAGGCGTTGGTCATCAAGGGCGGCTACATGGACGGTCACCCGCTGACCGTCGCCGAGGTGGAGCGCATCGCCGATCTCGAGTCGCGCGAGGTGCTGCTGGCCAAGCTGGCGGGCGCGATGAAGGGCAACCTGGCCAAGGCTGCCGGCCTATTCAATGCGCCGGCATCGCAGATGGCCCGGCTTGCCGCCGCGCTGCAGGAAAAGAAAGAGGCCGCGCCTGCTCCGGAGGCCGCATCTGCTCCGGAGGCCGCTCCGGCCCCGGCAGCAGACACGGCCGAATCACCCGCCCCCGAAACCCCGGCAGAGAGCCCGGAATAACCCCGATACCTCGATAAGGAAGGACCCCCACCATGGCAAAGCTGTCCACTGACGAACTGCTCGACGCGTTCAAGGAAATGACGCTGTTGGAGCTCTCCGACTTCGTCAAGAAGTTCGAGGAGGCCTTCGAGGTCACCGCGGCGGCCCCGGTTGCCGCCGTGGCCGCCGCTCCCGGCGGCGCACCGGCCGCAGAGGAAGCCGGCGAAGAGCAGTCCGAGTTCGACGTCATTCTGGAGTCGGCCGGCGACAAGAAGATCGGCGTGATCAAGGTGGTCCGCGAGATCGTCTCGGGTCTGGGCCTCAAGGAGGCCAAGGACCTCGTCGACAGCGCGCCCAAGCCGCTGCTGGAGAAGGTGGCCAAGGAAGCCGCCGACGAGGCCAAGAGCAAGCTCGAAGCCGCCGGCGCCACCGTCACCGTCAAGTAAGCCGACCAAACCCCGGGACCGCAACGGTCCCGGGGTTTGTCGTGCTCAGGCGCGCTGAATCGCCGCCCGCTGCGACTGCTGCACCTGCTCTGGTGAACCACCCAGGGCCACAAGCAGATTCGACGTCCCAGCGGCCAGCACCGGGCCCACTGCTGCGCCGCCGCCCGCATAGTGGCCGGCCAACTCCAGCATCACGAACCCGTGAATCAGCGCCCAGAACTGCGCCGCCACACTCACCACCGCGGGGTCGTCGTCGGGTGATCCCGCGGTAATCCGGCCAACCTGCATCGACCGGTGCACAGCCCGCACCAAGTGCGCAAAGCTCGGGTAGTGGTCGCTGATCTCGGCCAGACTCAGCGCAAGCAAATCGTGTGCCGGTGCGTTGATGCCGTGCGCGCTGGTGCTGCCGAACATCAGCCGATACATGTGCGGACGCTCGATCGCGTACCGCCGATAGGCGATACCGATGGCCATCAGGTCGGCCACCGGATCGGGTGTCTCCGGCACCGCCAGCTCGGCAGTGAACTGACGCAACCCCTCCTCGGCGACCGCGGCGATCAATCCCCGCATCCCGCCGAAGTGCGTGTACACCGCCATCGTCGAGGTGCCGGCGGCGTTAGCCACCTTGCGGGTCTGCAGCGCATCGGGGCCTTGGTCGTGCAGCAAGCCGACAGCAGCATGTAGCAGCTTGTCGCGCGCGCTGGGCTCGGTCTCCGCAGTCATCGTTGCCATCCTCGCACATACGGTGTACGGTGCAATAACAACGTTATACCACCGTTATAGGAGTGTCTGTGGCCGCTACATCTGCTTCCCCGATCCATCAGAGCGCTGAGCCAAAAAACCCATACCTGAACGACTTTCTAGCGCCCGTCCACACCGAGGTGACCGCCACCGACTTACCGGTCACCGGCCATATTCCCGACTACCTGGACGGGCGCTACCTGCGCAATGGGCCCAACCCCGTCGCGGAAGTCGACCCGGCGATCTACCACTGGTTCAGCGGAGACGGCATGGTTCACGGCGTGGCGCTGCGTGACGGCAAGGCGCGCTGGTACCGCAACCGCTGGATCCGAAGCCCCCGCGTGGCGAAGATCCTGGGCGAGCCCGCGCCCAGTCGGTTTGGCCCGCGCGCCGGAATGCTCAACCTCGGCGCCAATACGAACGTGCTCGCCCACGCCGGACGCACGCTGGCGCTAGTGGAAGGCGGCGTCGCCAACTACGAACTCACCGACGACCTCGACACCGTGGGCACCTGCGATTTCGACGGCACTTTGACCGGCGGCTACACCGCGCACCCGCACCGCGATCCGCGAACCGGCGAGCTGCACGCGGTGTCTTATTCTTTCGCGCGCGGCAACACCGTCCAGTACTCGGTGATCGACGCGCAGGGACGGGCGCGCCGCACGGTCGACATCGAAGTCGGCGGAGCGCCAGCGATCCACGACTTTTCGTTGACCGACAAATACGTCGTCATCTACGACCTTCCGGTGACGTTCGATCCGGTGCAGGTGCTACCTGTGAATGTTCCGCGCTGGCTCGGCTTGCCGGCCCGCCTGGTGCTGCAGTCGCTGATCGGACGCGTCCAGATACCGAGCCCGATTCTGGCGAGGATCAACCGCGACCCGAGGCGCAGCGACCGCTATCCCTATGCGTGGAACCCGAAATATCGGGCCCGAATCGGCGTCATGCCCCGCGAGGGCGGCAACGCCGACATCCGGTGGTTCGACATCGAACCGTGCTACGTGTTCCACCCGGTCAACGCCTACTCCGAAAACCGTGACGGCGCCGAAGTCCTCGTCCTCGACGTGGTCCGCTACGAGCGCATGTTCGAGCGTGACCGACGCGGGCCCGGCGACAGCCGTCCGACCCTGGATCGCTGGACCGTCAACCTGGCGACCGGGTCGGTGAGCACCGAACGGCGCGACGACCGCCCGCAAGAGTTCCCCAGGATCAACGAGGGCCTGACCGGCCGCCGGCACCGCTTCGGCTACACCGTCGGCCTGGACGACGGATTCCTCTCCGGCGGGGCGTCGGCATTGCGCACGTCGCTGTACAAGCACGACTACCAGACCGGATCGACCGCCGTCGCCGCCTTCGATCCGGACTTGGTGATCGGAGAGATGTGCTTCGTGCCGGCACCGTCGGCCCGCCC
>NZ_DASRBZ010000030.1:0-3218 GCF_035653355.1 Mycobacterium sp.
CGAAGCGAGCTGGGTCGGCCTCGGTTCGGGCTGTTGCGGGGCTCGACCCGCGGCGCGCTGGCGATGGACCCGCGCCGGATGGCGATGCTGTTCGAGGAGGGCAGCCCGCTGTCGAAGATCACCACGCTGCGGCCCAAGGACTACACCGAGGCCCGCACCATCGGCGAGCGGTTCCGCGACGGCACCCCGGTGATCATCGACTTGGTTTCACTGGACAACGCCGAAGCGAAGCGGCTGGTGGATTTTGCCGCGGGGTTGGCGTTCGGGCTGAGGGGATCGTTCGACAAGGTCGCCACCAAGGTGTTCCTGCTGTCGCCCGCGGACGTCGAGGTGTCGCCGGAGGAGCGTCGCCGGATCGCCGAGACCGGGTTCTACGCCTACCAGTAGCGGGCGCGTCAGCTCCGAGTGCCGGGCACGGCCGTGTGGGTCGGCCGCCGCAATCGGTAGGCTGTCGGTCGTCGCCGTGGTCACTGGTGACCGTGTCGTCGATGTCACATTCTCAGTAGTAAGGTCGGGCTCTCGTTGGCGCTGTTTTTCGAAATCCTCGGTTTCGCGCTGTTCGTCTTCTGGCTTCTGCTGATCGCCCGGGTCGTTGTCGAGTTCGTCCGCTCGTTCAGCCGCGACTGGCATCCGCGCGGCGCCACGGTGGTGATCTTGGAGATCATCATGTCGCTGACCGATCCGCCGGTGAAGCTCTTACGGCGGTTGATACCGCAGCTGACGATTGGTGCGGTTCGCTTCGATCTATCCATCATGGTGTTGCTGCTGGTCGCGTTCATCGGCATGCAGTTGGCGTTTAGTGCCGCCGCCTGAGCCGCGACAAAGGTTGTCCGACCCCGGCCCAAAAGTGTTCGCAGCGCCCATTTCTCGTGCCTTAAGGCGGCATTCGGCAAATCTTAAATTTTGAAATTCGTTCTTAATTATCGGTCTCATCTGCAACCGCCGGGTCTGGTGTGACAGGATGGGCGACAGTTGCAGTACGGCTAGCAGGCCGTTCTACACTTTCCAGATCGTTTGACCGTCCAGAGTCGAGGGGGCAAAGAATGCCGCTCACACCAGCCGACGTCCACAATGTGGCGTTCAGTAAGCCGCCGATCGGCAAGCGCGGCTACAACGAAGACGAGGTCGACGCCTTCCTCGACCTGGTGGAAGCCGAGCTCACCCGGCTCATCGAGGAGAATTCCGATCTGCGCCAACGGGTCAGCGAATTGGAACAAGAGCTGGCCAGTGCCCGCTCAGGCGGCGGCGCTCAACAAACCGAAGCGATTCCGCTCTACCGCCCCGAGCCCGAACCGGAGCGCGCCCCCGCCCCGGCCGCCGCGGCTGCCCCAGTGGAGATCGGCGAGGATCAAGCCATCAAGGCCGCGAAGGTGCTGAGCTTGGCGCAAGACACCGCCGACCGGCTGACCAGCACCGCCAAAGCCGAGGCGGACAAGCTGCTGGCCGATGCCCGCGCCAACGCCGACCAGATTGTCGCCGAGGCCCGGCGTGAAGCCGACTCCACGATCGCCGAGGCCCGCCAGCGTGCCGACGCCATGCTGGCCGATGCACAGACCCGTTCGGATGCCCAGCTGCGGCAGGCGCAGGAGAAAGCCGACGCGTTGCAGGCCGACGCCGAACGCAAGCATTCCGAGATCATGGGCACCATCAACCAGCAGCGCACTGTGCTGGAAGGTCGGCTGGAGCAACTACGGACGTTTGAGCGCGAATACCGCACCCGGCTGAAGACCTACCTGGAGTCCCAGCTCGAAGAGCTCGGCCAGCGTGGCTCGGCCGCACCGGTCGACTCCACCGCTACTAATGAGGCCGGCGGGTTCAACCAGTTCAATCGGGGTACTAACTAGTCGAGCGGGCGCGGCCTGCCTGGCTTGCGCTCGCCCCCTGGCAGGCTTGACAGTCGCTGCCCCGTCGGCTGGAGGATTGACCGATGCTGATTATTGCGCTGGTGCTCGCGGTGATAGGCCTTGCCGCGTTGGTATTCGCGGTCGTCACCAGCAACGAGCTGGTGGCATGGGTGTGCATCGGCGCCAGCGTGCTGGGCGTGGTGCTGCTGATCATCGACGCGCTGCAGGAACGCCAGCGGCGCCAGGCGGGCGGGTCTGGCGCTGAACCGGTTCCGGCGAGTGCCGAGGCGGCACCGGGCGCAGGCCAGAGCGGATATGGCGTATCCGGCGGTCCCGATAGCGGCACCCAGGAAGGCGATTACGCCGACTATCCCGAAGATGTCCCGGAAGAGCACACTGCCGCCGAATCCGGCACCGCGACCGGCGGCAAGCCCGAGGCCGACCACGGCGACGCCATCAGGGACGACAACACTCGGTAGCCACCTGCTGTACGTGTCGCGCGTGGACGCCTAATTCGGGCGGGCACCTGCCCATGGCGGGGTGGCGAGCAGTTCGCGGACCTCGTCGTCGCTGACTTGGTGAAAGTCGTCGTAGACCTGGCCCACGGCCTCGAATGCGGGTGGCATGGTCGCGCACGCCACGTCGTCGGCCTCCTGGGCCAGTTGCTGGCATGCTGACTGCGGGCCGACCGGGACGGCGACCACGACCGATTCCGGGCCGGCCGCCCGGACGGCGCGCACCGCAGCGAGCATGCTGGCACCGGTGGCGATCCCGTCGTCAACAAGAATCACGGTCTTGCCGTGCGGGTCGGCTACAGGGCGATCGCCGCGATACGCCTGCTCCCGGCGCTTCAGCTCAGCGGTTTCGCGTTCGATGACCGCGCGCACCTGCTCATCGCTGATGCGCAGGCTGGATACCACGTTGTCGTTCATCACCACGCCGCCACCGCTGGCCAACGCCCCCATGGCAAGCTCGCTCCACTGCGGCACGCCGAGCTTGCGCACCAAAAACACGTCCAGGTCGGCATGCAGCGCCGCGGCAACTTCCCAGCCCACGGGAAGGCCGCCGCGGGCCAGCCCGTAAACCAGCAGTCCGTCCCGGCCGCGATAGGACGCTAGCTCCTCGGCCAGCACACACCCGGCTTCACGACGGTCGCGGAAGGTGCGCCGCGACGTCCGCCGAAGAAAGCCACTCGATCGGTTCATTCGCCATACTCTCCACTGCTGGCGAGATCCAGCCTACGACCGCGGTGACCGCTCGACACGGGTTGGCGGAGTTCATTCACTTCAGGATTCCGGCTTCCCCGACCGCCGGGGCACCAAACCGGGTCGTGGTGCTTCGGCGCGGCCTATCTCGATCTGCTGACGGCCAGGG
>NZ_DASRBZ010000031.1:0-4521 GCF_035653355.1 Mycobacterium sp.
TGACATCAAAATGGTGTCACCATGACACTATGGAGTTGCAGCCGTATGTCGACGCCGTACGACACGAGCTCGACGTCGCCGCCGCGGCCGCTGGTTCTGAGGCGCAGGCGCTCGCAGGTCGGCTTGGCGCTGCACTGGAGCCGGCGATGCGGCTGTCCTTGTTGGAGGCCCTGTCGGCGGCTGCCGAGGAAATCACCCGCGAGCTGGCCCCGCGTTCGGTGGAGGTCCGGCTGCGCGGGCGTGAACCGGAGTTCATCGTCAGCGACCCGTTCGACGAGCCCGCCCAAGACCCTTTTCTCACCGTCGACGACGACGGCGGCACCTGGCGGGTGACCCTGCGGCTGCCGGAAGGACTACGGGCGGCAGTCGAGGCCGCCGCTCGTCGTGACGGGTCGTCGCTGAACAGCTGGCTGGTCCGCGCGGCAGCGGCCGCGGCCCAATCCACCCGGCAACCCCCGACCGCCACCCGTCACCACGTCAGCGGCTGGGTGCGCTGACAGCAACCAAAGGAGAACTGATGCCGACTTTTCCTACGCCGCAACCCATTACGGCAAACATTCAAGCCACGGCTGGTTCCATCCGGCTCGTCGCGAGCGACCGCGACGACACCATCGTCGAGATCCGCCCACACGACCCATCTCGCCAAGCCGACGTGCGGTCCGCCGAACAGGCCCGGATCTCCTACGCCAACGGCAAACTGGCCGTCGCACCGGCAAAGCACGGATTCCTCGGATACCGGATGGGCGCCGTCGACATCGTCGTCGAGCTGCCGTCGCACTCCAGCGCACAGGTCTCCGTGGCCTCCGCCGACGTGCACGCCGAGGGCCACCTCACCGACGTCCGGTTCGCCTCCGCCAGCGGCAACCTCGGGTTGCAGTCGATCGCCGGCCGGGTCAAGGCTGCCACCGCCTCGGGCAGTGTCGACATCGGCCTGCTCGACGGCGACATGAAGTTCCAGGCCGCCAGCGGCTCGCTGACCGTCGACCAGCTGCGCGGCCACCTCAAGTCGGAGACCTCATCGGGTTCGGTCAGCATCGACACCGCCGCCAGCGGGGCCGTGCTCGCCCACACTTCCAGCGGCGACGTCGAGATCGGCATCCCCGAGGGCACCGCGGCCCAGCTCGACATCAAGACCGGGTCCGGGGTCGTCACCAACCGGCTGCAGCCGTCCGACGGACCCGCTGACGGGGAGGAAATGCTGCTGGTCCGGGTGCGCACCGGCTCCGGCGACGTCGAGATCCACCGGGCGGTACAGGCACACGGCACAATAAGTGGGTGACCAGCCGCCGCATCAAAGTCCTGGTGCTGGGCAGCACCGGCTCGATCGGCACCCAGGCCCTGGAAGTCGTCGCCGCTAACCCGGACCGCTTCCAGGTGGTCGGGCTGGCGGCGGGCGGCGGGCGTCCGGAGCTGCTCGCGCGCCAGCGCGCCGAGACCGGCGTGACCAACATCGCGGTCACCGACGAGCGCGCCGCCGAGGCTCTCGGCGACGTCGCCTACCGGGGAGCCGACGCCATCACCCGGCTGATCGAAGACACCGAGGCCGACGTCGTGCTCAACGCGCTGGTCGGGGCGCTGGGCTTAAAGCCCACACTGGCCGCGCTGGCCACCGGCGCCCGGCTGGCTCTGGCCAACAAGGAATCGCTGGTCGCCGGCGGTCCGCTCGTGCTTAAGGCAGCCAAGCCGGGACAGATCGTGCCCGTCGACTCCGAACACTCGGCAATGGCCCAGTGCCTGCGCAGCGGCTCGGTCGACGAGGTCGCGAAGATTGTGCTCACCGCCTCCGGCGGCCCGTTCCGCGGCTGGTCGGCCGCCGAGCTCGAGTGCGTCACACCGCAGCAAGCCGGGGTGCATCCGACCTGGTCGATGGGGCCAATGAACACGCTGAACTCCGCGTCGCTGGTCAACAAGGGTCTTGAGCTGATCGAAACCCATTTGCTGTTCGGCGTCGCCTACGAGCGCATCGACGTCGTCGTGCATCCGCAGTCCATCGTGCATTCGATGGTCACGTTCACCGACGGCTCGACCATCGCGCAGGCCAGCCCACCGGACATGAAGCTGCCGATCGCCTTGGCACTGGGCTGGCCCGACCGGGTGCCCGGGGCTGCCGCCGCCTGCGACTTCTCCACCGCGTCCCGCTGGGAATTCGAGCCGCTGGACAGCGAGGTGTTCCCGGCCGTCGAGCTGGCCCGGCATGCGGGTCTGGCCGGCGGCTGCCTGACCGCCGTCTACAACGCGGCCAACGAAGAAGCCGCGGCGGCATTCCTGGCCGGGCGAATCGGCTTCCCGGCGATCGTGCGAACCATCGCCGACGTGCTGGCCGACGCCGACGAGTGGGCCGCGCAACCCGCTACCGTGGATGACGTACTCGACGCGCAGCGCTGGGCCCGCGAGACGGCCAGACGCCGGATTGATCGAGCCACACAGGAGGTCATGCCCACTCGATGATGTTCGTGATCGGCATTGTGCTGTTCGCCCTTGCCATCTTGATTTCGGTGGCACTGCACGAATGCGGCCACATGTGGGCGGCACGCGCCACCGGCATGAAGGTCCGCCGCTATTTCGTCGGCTTCGGCCCCACGTTGTGGTCGACTCGGCGCGGTGAGACCGAATACGGCCTCAAGGCCATTCCGGCCGGCGGTTTCTGCGACATCGCCGGGATGACCGCGGTCGAAGAACTCGCGCCCGACGAACGCGACCGGGCCATGTACAAGCAGAAGACCTGGAAGCGCGCCGCGGTGTTGCTGGCCGGGCCCGGGATGAACTTCCTCATCGGGCTGCTGCTGATCTACATCATCGCCGTGGCATGGGGCCTGCCGAACCTGCATCCGCCCACCGCGGCGGTGGTCGGCGAAACCGCTTGTGTCCCACCAGAATTGAGCAAAGGCCAGTTTGGGCAGTGCACCGACCCGGGTCCGGCGGCTGCCGCGGGCATCCGCGCCGGCGACGTCGTCGTCAAAGTCGGCAACACCGACGTGCACACGTTCGACGAGATGGCGGCCGCGGTGCGCCAGGTGCACGGCACGGTTCCGTTTGTCATCGAGCGTGGCGGCAAGACGCTCACCCTGCCCGTCACCGTCGTACCCACGCAGCGTTGGGTCGACGGCACACCGTCGAAAGTCGGCATGATCGGTGTGGCGCCGAAGACCTACCCGCCCACGCAGTACAACGCGTTGACTGCGGTGCCCGCCACCTTTGCCTTTACCGGCGACCTGTCGGTCGAGCTGGGCAAGGCGCTGGCCGCGATCCCGACCAAGGTCGGGGCGCTGGTGCATGCCATCGGCGGCGGCCAGCGCGACCCGGAGACGCCGATCAGCGTGGTCGGTGCCAGCATCATCGGCGGCGACACCGTCAACCACGGGCTGTGGGTAGCGTTCTGGTTCTTCTTGGCCCAGCTGAACTTCATCCTGGGTGCGGTCAACCTGGTGCCGCTGCTGCCGTTCGACGGCGGGCACGTCGCGATCGCGGTGTACGAGAAGATCCGCAACATGATTCGCTCAGCCCGTGGCATGGTCGCGGCCGCGCCGGTGAACTATCTCAAACTCATGCCGGCAACTTACGTAGTGTTGGTGCTGGTGGTCGGCTACATGTTGCTGACCGTGACCGCCGATCTGGTCAACCCGATCAGGCTGTTCCAGTAGGAGAAATCGATGGCCCGCGCCGGCGACGACGCAGAGCGAGCGAAGCGATGAGGAGGAGCGGCGCTCATGCCCGCTGACCAAAAAGTCGGCTTAGGAATGCCGGCATCGCCCCCGCCGACGTTGTCGCCGCGGCGCAAGACGCGCCAGCTGATGGTCGGCAATGTCGGGGTGGGTAGCGACTACCCCGTTTCGGTGCAGTCCATGTGCACGACGAAAACCCACGACGTCAACGCCACCTTGCAGCAGATCGCCGAGCTGACCGCAGCCGGCTGCGACATCGTGCGGGTCGCCTGCCCGCGGCAAGAGGACGCCGACGCGCTGGCCGAGATCGCGCGGCACAGCCAGATTCCGGTGATCGCCGACATCCATTTCCAGCCGCGCTATATCTTCGCCGCGATCGAGGCGGGCTGCGCGGCGGTTCGCGTCAACCCCGGCAACATCAAGGAATTCGACGGCCGAGTCGCCGAAGTCGCGAAAGCCGCCGGCGATGCCGGCGTCCCGATCCGCATCGGCGTCAACGCCGGGTCGCTGGACAAGCGGTTTATGGAGAAGTATGGCAAGGCCACACCCGAGGCGCTGGTCGAGTCGGCGCTGTGGGAAGCCTCGCTGTTCGAGGAGCACGGCTTCGGCAACATCAAGATCAGCGTCAAACACAACGACCCGGTGGTCATGGTCCGGGCCTACGAATTGCTGGCCGCCCAGTGCGACTACCCACTGCACCTGGGCGTCACCGAAGCCGGCCCGGCGTTTCAAGGCACCATCAAGTCCGCGGTGGCCTTCGGCGCCTTGCTGAGCAAGGGCATCGGCGACACGATCCGGGTATCGCTGTCGGCGCCGCCGGTCGAGGAGGTCAAGGTCGGCAACCAGATCCTCGAGTCGC
>NZ_DASRBZ010000032.1:0-3950 GCF_035653355.1 Mycobacterium sp.
CGTAGCGTCAACTAACTCCTTGACGGTGGCAGTCCCGACAATCGAGGCGAGGTGGCCGCCGTGCTCGTACACCCGAGCGCGCCCTTGGCACTCAGCGAAGTGGTCGTAGCACCGCCGGGTGTCTAGTCGCAACTGCTTGACGGTCTGGCGTGGTGCGGCCCGCCAGGAAGGCATGAACGGCGAAGTGGTCGTCATCGGGGGATCGCGACCTGGTCGGTTCTTCCGGCCCAGCTGGCCTGCTCGTAGTTCACAATCGAAAAAGCGGAGACCTGGTGCTGCGCCATGAAGTCGCGTGCTCCGCGCCAGGTGAACAGACCACGTCTGCCCGGGGCAGACCGGGGGCTGTTCGCGGCGTTGACGCCGCTGCCGTCCAAGGCCTGCCAACTACATCGGCTCGTCAGTCCAGAGACGTTGTTGCGGTGGAACCGAGCCTGGTGAAACGACGGTGGATCCGGCCGCGAGGCCACAGCCCGAGCCGCTCGACAGCACCGCAGCTCCGTAGGCTGGTGCTGCGGTTGGCGTCGGAACTCGACCTGGGAGTGCCGCCGATGCTCCACCGAAGCTCCGTGTCGCGACTGCCTTTGACGAACTCGCTCAGGCAGTCTGAGCCCCCAGACAGCAAGCCACTCAGGGCGACTGCATCAGACAACGCAACAAAGCCAAATGAGTTTCGTAGATAGGGTCCGCACTTAGGATAATGTTACGCTGAAATGAATGGCGAGGTTCACGAGTTGCCAATTCGCCCGGCGCGCACGGCAAGTCGCCGCAGCCGGGAGACGGGGCCGGCTGCGGCCGCAGGGTTTCGACGACCTACCCGGACGATATGCCGCGAGGACGTGGCAGGGGAGGTGGAGGGACGAATGCCCTAGTTGTATCCCATGCCTTCGGGCGTTGGGGAGTTGTATCCCATGCCGTTGGTGCACGTGGTGGCAACGACCGCCGTCGCGGCGCACTCGCCGCTGGTGGCGGCACCGGCCGCCGGCGCAGCCGCCGCGGAAACGCCGAGGATACCCACTGCGATGATGTTCAGCGCCACCGCGGAGCCGGTGGCGACCGCTCGGTGAACCCGCATAATTCCTCCCCTTGGTCAATCGCGGAGACTGACTTTTCGAGCCATGCGAACAGTCGCAGATTCGCTATAACCGGCGAGCAATTGTCGGTGAATGATCAGCCAACGTGAAGCGACGGTTTGCACCGCGAATAGGACCGCTGAACAATCACCGAATTGGATATTTATCGGAGGCAAAGACAAGGTGATCGTATGACGAAATCGACGACGTAAATACACCTCTTGTTAATCTGACGTTTTCCTCCTATTATTGTTTTTGTGTGGCGTCCGGGGGGTGGTGTTGATCTCCTGATCGGTCGGGACGGCGAGTTGTCCCGGCTAGTCAGCTGGGTGCGCGACGTGGCCGCCGGTCGCGGTCGCGCCGTGCTGGTGGAGGGCGAGCCGGGCATCGGCAAGTCCACGATGGTTCGGGCCGGATGCGCCTTCGCCGCCGATTCGGGCTGCCAGGTGTACTGGGGAGCCGGTGATGAGCTCGGGCAAGCCCTGCCGTTGCTGCCCCTGCTGGATGGCTTACAGATCAACACCTCCGCGCAGGATTCCCGGCGCCGCGCCGTCGCCGAGTTGCTGCGCGGCGAGGCCGCCGTCGGCA
This sequence comes from Mycobacterium sp., assembly GCF_035653355.1. Classification (GTDB taxonomy): domain Bacteria; phylum Actinomycetota; class Actinomycetes; order Mycobacteriales; family Mycobacteriaceae; genus Mycobacterium. The sequence goes on from NZ_DASRBZ010000032.1 coordinate 1,659, forward strand.
AGGGCGCCGACCTGGCCGCCACGGCCGCTGAGCAACTGCTTGCCCTGGTGGAACAGCTCTGCCAGGTCCGGCCGACCGTGCTAGTGCTCGACGACCTGCAGTGGGCCGACCGGGCAACGGTGGCGGTGTGGAGCCGGCTCGCCCGGTCGGTCCGGCAACTCCCGCTCCTCCTGATCGGCGTGTTGCGCCCGGTGCCGCGCCGCGATGATCTGCGGGCGCTGCGCCGGATCGTCGGGCCGGCCGAGCGCCTCCGGTTGGGCCGGCTTGCGGAACCGGCGGTGCTCGAGCTGGTGGCCACGCTGGCCGGCGGCAAGCCGGGTGAGAACTTGCTGCGGCTGGCCGACGGGGCGGCCGGAAACCCGTTGTACCTCACCGAGTTGGTCGACGCGCTGGCCAGAAGCTCGTGCCTGGTCGTCGACGACGCGGGAATCGCGGAGCTGACCGGCGGGCCTACGCCGGACTCGCTGCCGGCGGCGATCGCGGACCGGCTGGGCTTCCTACCGGAGTGGGTGCGAACCCTGCTGCGGGCGGCGGCGTTGCTGGGGGTCGACTTCTCGGTCGCGGACCTGACGATCGTGGTGGGTTCCGGGCTGGCCGAGCTGCTGCCCGCCCTCGACGAGGCGCGGGCCGCCGGGGTGCTGGTGGAGGCCGGTGACAACCTGGCATTCCGGCATCCGTTGATTCGGACGGCCTTGTACGACGAGATGCCGGCGGCGGTGCGGGTCGCCTGGCATCGGGCCGCCGCGCGAGCGTTGGCCGAGGCCGGCGCGCCGGTCGATCGGGTGGCCAGGCAGCTGCTCCCCACGATGTCCACAAACGACAGTCGGGAGCCGGTGCCTAGCTGGGTGATGCGCTGGCTCCTCGACGCGGCCCCGCCGCTGATCGGTCAGGCGCCCGCGGTCGCGGTCGAGATCCTGCGCCGCGCGGTGCGGGACGCGCCGGCCGGCGACGCGGTGATCGGCGTGCTGTCGTGCCGGTTGGCCGATGCGCTCTACCGAGCGGGCGACATCGCCGAGGCCGAGCGGGTGGCCTGCCGCGCGCTGCAGCGCGTCAGCGACCCCGATCTGCTCGTCGACCTGCACATGACGTTGACCCAATGCCGCGGGATGACCGGCCGCTGCGCCGAATCCCTCGCCGCGCTGAACCGGGCCATGACCCAGCCGGGCCTTCAAGCCCGGCACCGGGCCCGGCTGCTGGTGCTCACCGCGCGAACGCACCGGGATCTCGGCCAGGTCGACACCGCCGGCCGGGTCGCCACCGCGGCACTGGCTGAGGCAAGCCAGATCAAAGATCGCTGGGCGATCGGGTGGGCGCTGCACGTGCTGAGCCTGGTCGCGATGATGCGGGGCAAGTGGATCGAGGCGCTGCCGGTGTTCGAGCGCGCAATGGCCGTGGCGCAGGGCGATCCCACGTTGATTGATCTCAGTCTGCTGCTGCAGATCAACCAGGCGGTCACCCTTGGCGATCTCGATCGCTACCCGGAGGCACTTGCCGCCGCCGAGCGGGCGCGCCAACTGGCCGACCGCACCGGCAGTATGGTGCGGCTGATTCAGGCCCAGAGCGCCCTCGGGCAGCTGCTGCTGGACACTGGCCGGTGGGACGACGCACTGGCCGAAGTGGACGTTGTCCCGGACGATCTCAAGGATCCGAGCGTGGTGTGTTGCGACCACGGGGTCGCCGCGATCATCCACTTCCACCGTGGTGAGGCCGCCGCGGCACGCCAGCATCTGGACTTCGCGGCGCCGTATTCGGAACGAATCGGCGATCGGGTGGTGGGTCCACTGGTGCATGCCCGCAGCGTCGCCTTCGAGCAGGCCGGTGCGCCGGATCGGGCGCTTGCCGCGCTGACCGCCCGGCTGACCAGCGAGGACGAGGTCGAGGACCTGCTCGGCGACGCCGCCCGGCTGGCCGTGGCGATCGGCGACGCGGGGACCGCGGCCGAGATCGAGTCACGGGTCCGCGCCACCGCCGCCGAGTCCGCTGTGCCCCATCGCAGCGCGATGGCTTTGTACTGCCGCGGTCTGGTTGAGCGGGACGCGGCGACGCTGTTGCGCGCCGCCGACGGCTACCGCGACGTGGACCGTCCGCTGCCCAGGGCCAAGGCACTGGAGGCCGCCGCGATCGCGTTCGCCGAAGCCGAAGATCGCGGCTCGGCGCGGGCCGCCTTCACCTGCGCGCTTGACCTCTACACCGGTCTCGGCGCGCAGTGGGATGTAGCGAGGCTGCGCGCCCGGTTTCGTGAGTTCGGCATTCGGCGCGGTCCGCGGGTGAAGCATCGGCGCGCTACGCACG
>NZ_DASRBZ010000033.1:0-3804 GCF_035653355.1 Mycobacterium sp.
AAGCGCGGCGAAGCCGGGCGCAGCGGGTCGCCGCGCGACAAGCTACTCCGGCATCTGCAGTTCCAGCCGCACTCCGAGCAGTCGGACCGGCCGGTCGAGTTCGAATAGGTCGAGCACCCGCAGCGCGGCGGCGACGATGACGCCGGCGTCGGTGGTCGGTGCATCGAGTTTGCGGATTTTGGTGCGGGTGTAAAAGGTCGACGTGCGCACTGTGACCGCAACTCGGGTCACGATGCGGGATTGCGCCACCACGTCGGCCAGCGCTTGCTGCGCCAATTCAGTTACAGCGGACTCCATTTCGGCTCGGTCGGTGAGGTCACGCGGGAATGTGACGACGTGGCTGCGCGATCGTGGCACCCATGGCTCGGCGCTGACGTCGGTGTCGCCGCCGCCCTTGGCCAGCAACAGAAGCCACAGCCCGATCCGGGGCCCGAACGTCGATGTGAGCAACTCTGCGTCGGTGTGCGCAAGCTGCCAGACGGTGGTGATGCCAAGGCCGGCAAGCTTTTTCGCGGTCTTAGGCCCGACACCCCAGAGCGCGTCGACTGGCCGGTCGGCCATCACCGCCATCCAGTTGGCATCGGTGAGCTGGTAGATGCCGGCCGGTTTCGCGAACCCGGTCGCGACCTTGGCGCGCTGCTTGTTATCGCCGATGCCGACAGAGCAGGACAGCCCGGTTTCGGCCGCGATGACGGTGCGGATCTGTTCGGCGACGTCGACAGGGTCCGTGCCCTCAGGCACACCGACGTACGCCTCGTCCCAGCCCCAGACCTCGACCGGGTAGCCCAGGTCGCGCAGCAGTCCCATCACTTGATCGGAGGCCGCGTCATAAGCGGCTGGATCCGATGGCAGGAAGGTGGCGTCGGGGCAGCGGCGGGCCGCGGTGCGTAATGGCATGCCCGCGTGCACCCCGAACTTGCGGGCCTCATACGAGGCGCACGTGACGACCTTGCGCGGTTCGTTCGGATCGCCGCTGCCGCCGACAATGACCGGCAGCCCAACCAGTTCGGGATGGCGACGTAACTCGACCGATGCCAGGAACTGGTCGAGGTCGACGTGCAGCACCCAGCCCGTGCTCACCGCCCGCATAGCTTGCGCGCCAGGCTTTCCCATGCATCGCCCAAGGACTCGAGTGTGTGGCCGCGGTTGTTGAGTTGATGCTCGACATAGTCGGCGTCGAGAAGCGCCAGCAATGCGTCGGTCTGGGCATCCAGATCGCCGGTGGTCTGAGCTGAGGCCAGCAGCATCCGGACATGGGTGTACAGCAGCAGCATTGCCGGCGCGTTGTGGCGGGTCCGCGGGTCGCGGCTGGCCGCGGAAAGCAGCGTGTGGTGGGTATGGACGAAGCGCAGCCGCTCGCGGCCGAATGCGAGCAGGCGATCGAGAGGTGGCGCATCGGGGCCCAGCGGCGGCGGGCCGAACAGGAGAGCCTGCTGGAGGCAGCGCTCGTCTTCGTCGAGCAACACCATCATCAGACGGGCGCGGCTGCCGAACCGACGGAACACCGTGCCTTTGCCCACCCCGGCCGCAGCGGCGATGTCGTCCATGGACACCGCGTCGGCGCCGCGTTCGGCGATCAGCCGCCGAGCCGCGTCAAGCAACAGCGTGCGGTTGCGCGCCGCGTCCCCCCGCTCTTGCGGGCTGGAAACGGGCAGCTCACGCCCATGGTCGACGAGGCTCACCATTGCACTGTAGCGCGGCCGGAATAAATCGGACCGCGGTCCGGTTCGAGCGTGCAAGGATATTAGGCCAAGAAGAAAGGGACCCCATGTCGGATCGCAAGCCGGACATCAAGGTGCTCGCGCTGGTCGGAAGCCTGCGCGCCGCGTCGGTAAACCGTCAGATCGCTCAGCTGGCGACAGAAGTTGCCCCCGACGGCGTCACAGTCACCGTATTCGACGGACTCGGTGAGTTGCCCTTCTACAACGAGGACATCGACAACGCCGACGTGCCGGCTTCGGTGACCGCTCTGCGTGCCGCCGCTGCCGACGCCGACGCTGCCCTGGTGGTCACCCCCGAATACAACGGCAGCATTCCCGGCGTGTTGAAGAACGCGATCGACTGGCTGTCGCGGCCGTTCGGCAACAGTGCGTTGAAAGACAAGCCGCTGGCGGTCATCGGCGGGTCGATGGGACGCTACGGCGGCGTGTGGGCCCACGACGAGACCCGCAAGTCGTTCGGCATTGCCGGGCCGCGTGTCGTCGAGGCGATCAAGCTCTCGGTGCCGTTCCAGCCGCTGGAGGGAAAGCACCCGCGGGAGAACGCCGAACTGGTATCCAACGTGCGCGATGTGGTGGGCAAGCTGGCTGCCGAAGTGAGCTAAGCCGATGTAGACAGCGCCGCCGAGCGGCCCCGTCTTGGGCTGCCGGCGGCTTTGCTGTGGGCGCACACTGCTGTACTGATCCACCGGCGATGTCAGTGGCGGGTGGTAAGTCTTGCGGCATGGCAATGATGCCGCGACAGTGGCCGAATTGTGATCTACGACACGCCGACGCGGTACCGCGAACAATGCTTACGACCAGGGAATTTCACGAATGTTGTTCCGAACATCTTGTATCCCTTCTTATTGTCACCCACTAGGTGTAGTGTTTGAGCGACCGACAGACCCCAGGCTCGCGACCTCGGTGCAGCCTGGTGAGGTTCCGGAATTCCGGCACCGCCGTGTGAACGCGCGGCGGTGTCGGCCCCGGAATTTCGGGGTGTGACGGTCTGCCGAGCAGTCGCGCAGAGGTAGTGCCCAAGAAGTTGCCAGTCCGTCCCCAGTAGTTCTGCAGAGGAGCCGAACCGCCGATGACCATCACCGTGTACACCAAGCCCGCATGTGTGCAGTGCAATGCCACGTACAAGGCGCTGGACAAGCAGGGCATTGCCTACCAGACGGTCGACATCACGCTGGATTCCGAGGCGCGGGACTACGTGATGGCGCTGGGTTATCTGCAGGCGCCCGTGGTCGTGGCCGGAAACGAGCACTGGTCCGGCTTCCGTCCCGATCGCATCAAGGCGCTCGCGGGAGCTGCGCTCACCGCGTAAGGAGATTGCGGTGCCGTCGTCGAGCCTGGTGTATTTCTCCAGCGTGTCGGAGAACACCCACCGCTTCGTGCAGAAGCTCGGTATTCCCGCCACGCGGATACCGCTGCACGGCCGCATCGAGGTGGATCAGCCATACGTCTTAGTGCTGCCTACCTACGGTGGCGGTCGGGCGACCCCCAACATCAACGACGGCGGCTACGTGCCCAAGCAGGTCATCGCGTTTTTGAACAACGAGCACAATCGAGCGCTGCTGCGCGGCGTGATCGCGGCGGGCAACACCAACTTCGGAGCGGAATTCTGCTACGCGGGCGAGGTGGTGTCGCGCAAGTGCGGCGTCCCCTACCTCTACCGATTCGAACTCATGGGAACCGACGAGGACGTGCGAGCCGTCCGCGCGGGCCTGGCCGACTTCTGGAAGGACGAGACGTGTCACCGACTCTCACAGCTGCAGAGCCTGTAGCTGCTGCCGGGCGCAGCCTGGTGCAGGGCGAAACGGACTACCACGCCCTGAACGCGATGCTGAATCTGTACGACGCCGACGGCAAGATTCAGTTTGACAAGGACCGGGAAGCCGCGCACCAGTACTTCCTGCAGCACGTCAACCAGAACACGGTGTTCTTCCACAATTACGACGAGAAGCTCGACTACCTGATCCGCGAAAACTACTACGAGCGTGAGGTTCTCGACCAGTACTCGCGCAACTTCGTCAAGTCCCTACTGGACCGGGCCTACGCCAAGAAGTTTCGGTTCCCGACGTTTCTCGGCGCGTTCAAG
>NZ_DASRBZ010000034.1:0-3221 GCF_035653355.1 Mycobacterium sp.
CCTCGTCCTCACTTCGAACGTCGAGGGCGGCGGCGACGGTCCGGCGCTCAAGGTATCCGAGACGATCATCCGCAACCTGCGCGTCCTTGCGACCGATCAGCGGACCGATGAGAAGGACAAGGACGGCAAGACCGTCGTGAAGACCTTCTCGAACGTGACGCTCGAGGTTACCCCGCGCATCGCCGAGAAAATCGCCGTCGCGCAGAGCCTCGGCCAGCTGTCGCTGTCGCTGCGTTCCATTGCCGACAATGACTCGGACCTGGACCGCGCGGTCGCCTCGGGCGAGGTGAAGGTGCCGGCAGGCGCCAATCCCGCCCAGGAGAAGCAAATGCTGCTCGCGATGGCCAACCGTCCGGCGGATTCGAACACCACGTTCACCACCGGCGGCGACGTCTCGCGGTTCCAGCGCCGCACCGTCCCGGCTCGTCCGCAGCAGAATCAGATGGCCGATGCCATGGCGATGGGCAAGGGGCTGGGCCAGGCGATTGCCGGCGCCGCGGGGGGCGGAGCTTCGCCAAGCCCCACCGGTGTCCGCGTCGTCCGCGGCAATGCGGTCAATTAAGTGTTCGGGTGGGAGCTCGCTAAAATGAAGACTCGCAACATCACCAGCCGGGCACGCCTCGGCACCGCGCTTGCCGCGCTGGCCATCGGCCTCACCGCGGTTGCGGCGCCGACCACGGCAAGTGCTGCGCAGCCCCGGGCCTATGCGTCGGGGTCATACCGCCCGACCGCCCAGGTCCTCCTGAACGTCGGCGAAGGGCAGATGATCAACCTGCCACGCGCAGTGTCCAGCGTCTGGACCTCGAACCCGAAGGTTGCGGACGTGTACGTCAACAGCGCGCACCAGATTAACCTGTTCGGCAAGGACGCTGGCGAATCGACAGTGATCGCCACGGCGGCCGACGGCTCGGTGGTCTATGGGGCCAAGGTCCGGGTCAACCAGAACATCAGCAACATCAACGACATCCTGCACCAGGCGATCCCGGACGCGAACATCGACGTGCGCACGGTCGGGCAGGTTGCCGTGATCAACGGCACGGTCGCTTCGCCGGAAGACGCGGCGCAAGCCGAGATGCTGGTGAAGGCGGCCCTGAACCCGGGCGTCGACGTCACCAAGGAAGGCGCTGCGCTGAACATTGTACCGGTCAGCCGACTCAAGGTGGCGACTCCGCTCCAGGTGCTTCTGAAGGTCCGTGTCGCGGAGGTCAATCGCTCGGCATTGAAGTCGATCGGCGTCAATCTTCTGAACCACAGTTCCGGCAAGACGCTGTTCAGCATCGGCCAGGGTAGCCCAGGCACGATCAACGCGGGCAACAGCACTGTCACGTTCAACAATATCGCCGGCGGGACAACGCTCGGCCTGTTCGGTCACATCTTCGGGACCGATCTTCTGGGCACCCTGGACCTGCTGCAGAACGACGGGTTCATCACGACCCTTGCCGAGCCGAACCTGACGGCCCTTTCGGGTGAAACGGCGAGCTTCCTGGCCGGCGGCGAGTTCCCAATCCCGGTCTCGCAGTCACTCGGCGCGGTCACCATCGAGTACAAGCAGTATGGCGTCGGACTCGCCTTCACGCCGATCGTCCTTCAGGACGGCCGCATCTCGATGCGCGTTCGGCCGGAAGTCAGCGAGCTCAGTGACGCCGGCTCTGTCAAGCTTAATGGCTTTACGGTCCCGGCGCTCACGACCCGCCGCGCTGAGACGACCGTCGAGCTCGGCTCCGGTCAGTCGTTCATGATTGCCGGTCTGCTTCAGAACCACGCATCGAACAGCGTCAACAAGGCGCCATTCCTCGGCGATCTGCCGATCCTCGGCGCGCTGTTCCGCTCGACTCAATATCAGCGGAACGAAACCGAGCTGGTGATCATCGTGACCCCCTATCTGGTCAGGCCTGTGTCAAGTCCGCTGGCGTCGCCCACTCGCGGCTACCGCATGCCCACGGATCCGGAGACCGTCATCGAGGGGCAGAGCTTCAAGGGCGTGAGCGGCCCCGCCGCCCGTGCCCCGCTCCCGGCCCCTGGGATGGTGACCGGCGCTGCCACAACCGCTGCTCCAGGGTTCAAGCTGTGACCCGCCGCTCGCTTAGGAAGGATGCTGCCATGCGTTCGAAATTCGGTCTCCTGCTGATCGCCTCGGCCGCGCTTGCCGGCTGCAGCTATCACGCGAGTCAGGGCGACCTGGCCGACCGCGGGGTTGAACCCGTCAATGTGCCGGTGGTGACGCGCGCCGATTACGTCTTCGATGCCGCAGCTCCGGGCGGGTCGCTGGCGCCGGCCGAGAAGGCCCGGCTCGACGCTTGGTTCCACGGCCTCGACCTGGGCTACGGCGACTCGATCTACGTTGACGCTCCCTACGCCGACGCCGCTCGTTACGAGGTTGCGCAGGTCGCGGGCAATTATGGCATGATGGTGCAGCCCGGTGCGCCCGTGACCGCGGGCACCGTGGCACCGGGGTCGGTACGGGTGATCGTTAGCCGCACGCGTGCGGAGGTCCCTGGCTGTCCGAACTGGAGCGTTCCATCTCAGCCGAACTTCAACAATCGCACGATGTCGAACTTCGGCTGCGGTGTGAACTCCAATATCGCCGCCATGGTCGCCAATCCGGAGGATCTGGTTCACGGCCGCGAGGGCACGGAAGTCGGCAACAACCAGGCCGCGACCAAGGCGATCATGCTCTACAAGTCGACGCCGCCGACCGGCTCAAAGGGCCTCCAGGCGGTCAGCCCGAAGGGGGGTAATTAATGAACGCTCCGTTCCAGGCACGCGCGGGTCTGCGCGATCCATTCACGGCGTTCGTCTGCGACGACGCCACCGCCGACATGCTTCGGCCGGTGGCTGTCGAGCACGGCTGGTCGCCGGAGAAGGTCAACAAGGGCGGGCTGCGCAATGCGGTTCAGTCGCTGTCGGTCTCGGCAAGTCCGAACATTCTGTTCGTCGACCTGAGCGAGTCCGGCGACCCGCTCAACGACATCAATGCGCTGGCGGAAGTCTGCGAGCCCGGCACGATCGTGATCGCGGCCGGCACCGTCAACGACGTCCGTCTCTACCGGGACCTCGTCGCAAGTGGCATTCACGATTACCTGCTGAAGCCGTTCACCGTCGATCAGCTGCGCGATACCTTTGCGCACGCTCAGATGATCCTGTCGGGTCCGCGTGGCGAAGCGCAAGCCGACAAGCCCCACATCATGGCCGCCGTGATCGGCGTTCGTGGCGGTGTCGGC
>NZ_DASRBZ010000035.1:0-2409 GCF_035653355.1 Mycobacterium sp.
TATAGCAGTCGACGATCGACTCGTGGGTGCGGCTGCCCACTGCGACGCGGCCGTCACTAACACCCGGGCAGGCGCGGTTTTGGTGCATTCCGCCATGGCGCTGCCGGTCGACTTGGAACAGCTGGTGCACCACGAAAGGCAACTGCGCTATTCGGCGCTCACGAATTGCGATGCCGACGAGATAAGCGGCTTTAACGATCAGCCCGACGATGGTCAGGCTGCGGGTCTTCGGATCGGTGAAGCCCAGTCCGAGTATCGTCTCTGTTCCGCCGTCGGTGCAGCTATGGCGTCGAGTGCGGCGGTCAAGCCAGACCGTAGAACCGCGCGATGCGCCTGGATTCCCCTTAGGCGAATGTATAGTCGCTCAACGGGAATCGCGAGCCTTCCCGGACAGCGTTGCGCGTGGACGTGGGTCGCAGCAGCGCCGCCTCCCCGCTGCGGTTGAAATAGTATGACCGTGACGATGCACAGTCACCGGCGTAAAACACCGAGTCGTCAAGTAGTCTGGTCATCCGGTCCAGAAATCGCGCGTTGGCCTCTTCGGTGACCTCGAATGTGGTTGCGCCCCTGCGCTTGAGTTCGCTGAACAACCGGTCCATGTGCCGCATCTGATATTCCATCGTGTTGAAGAACGACAGACCGGAAAAAGCGTACGGGCTGGCCAAGCTGAGGTAGTTAGGGAAGTAGGGGATGGACACTCCTTGGTAGGCCTGGAATCGGTTCTCCCGCCACCACTTTCCGAGGTTTCTGCCCTGCCGGCCGATCAGCTCGATAGCCGGGAAGTTGGCGTCCCACAGGTCGAATCCGGTGGCCAGCACCAGGGTGTCGATCTGGGTCTTGTGGCCGTCGCCGGTGACGATGCCGTCGGGCTCGACTCGCTCGATCGAGTTGGTCTCCAGGTGCACATGCGGTCTGGTGAAGGTGCGGTAGTAGCTGTTGGACCAGGTGGGCCGCTTGCAACCGAAGTCGTAGTCGGGCGTGAGCTTGCGGCGCAGCTCCTTGTCGCGCACCGAGACGAAGCGGTTGATCTTGGCAAGATCGGCGGCGGCGATGTTGAGTCGGCGGAACTGGCGGTAGTGCAGCACACCGGTCACCGTCATCATCTCGAAGAGCGTGTCGGTCACCAGTCGGAAGGCCCGATGCACCAGCGGCAGCCTGGCGAACGTTTCCTGCAACCAGGGTGGGATTGCGAAGTCGATCTTGGGGACGACGTGAATGGCGGTGCGCTGATAGACGGTCAGGTCGGCGACCTGCTTGGCCAGTTCGGGGACCAGCTGCACCGCGGTGGCGCCGGTTCCGATGAGACCGACGCGACGGCCCGCGAAGTCGTAGCTGTCGTCCCAGGCGGTGGTGTGGATGATCTTGCCGTTGAAATCGGCGATGCCCGGGATATCCGGGGTGTGGGGCTGAGACAAAAACCCGGTTGCGGTGACCAGGAATCGTGTGGTGAGGGTTTCACCGCCGGCGAGCTGCACCAGCCAGACCCGCGCCTCGTCGTCCCAGCGGGCACCGTCGACGGCGGTGTTGAACCGCATGTGGCGGCGCACGTCGTACTTGTCGGCGACCCCTTCGGCGTACCGCTTGAGTTCCGGACCCGGTGCGAATAGCCGCGACCAGTACGGGTTGGGTTCGAACCAATACGAGTAGGTGGTGGACGGGATGTCGACGGCCAGTCCGGGATAGCGGTTGACGTGCCAGGTTCCGCCCAGATCCGCTTCGCGATCAACAACGAGGAGGTTGTCGTATCCGAGCCGCTTGAGCGCAATGGCCGCCCCAATACCACCAAAGCCCGCGCCCACGATCACGACGTCGAACTGCTCGGCGTTCATGCTAACGAACCGTACCTTGACTCCCGAGTAACCTGCTAGCCGCCGCGCTACCGGCCGCAGCGATGATAGCGAGTCGTTACCCCCGGCTTTTGCCCGCGGCGAAGCCGGCCGGCGCCGCTATGTACCCGGGTGATCGTCCCGCACGGTCTTGCTCCGACGGGCAGTCGAACCGGGGCGTCGGCCGCGCTTGCCGGATCGCAGCCGCATGATGTCGGCGCGCAGCGCCGCGTTGTCGTCCTCAAGGTCGAGGATTCGGGCGACGCCGGCCAGGTTGACGCCGGCCGCGACCAATTCGGTGATGCGCTGCAGCCGGGCCAGATCGTCCGCGCTGTAGCGACGGGTCCCACCCTCGCTGCGAGCGGGGCTGACCAGGCCGTAGCGTTCGTAGAGTCGCAGCGACTGGGCGCCCGCCCCGGACAGCTCCGCGGCGACGGAAATGCCGTACACGCCCTGATCGGGGGCCGGCACGCCGGTGGGCAGGCGCCGATCGCCCATTGCGGCATCGTGGGAATCGCTCACAAAAAACCTATTTACCACACTTGCGTCGTATTGGCGGAAGCGATTGATGAAATCTATGTCG
>NZ_DASRBZ010000036.1:0-5378 GCF_035653355.1 Mycobacterium sp.
CACCCGATCGCAATCAACGGGGGCCCGGTGCTCAAGACGCAACCCAACCTGCGGTATGCCACCGACGGGCGCACCGCTGCGGCGTTCGCGCTCGCCTGCCGGCAGGCCGGCGTGGCGTTGCAGCGTTACGAACACCGCGCCGACCTGCCGTGTGGTTCGACGATCGGCCCGATCACCTCGGCACGAACCGGCATCCCGACCGTCGACGTGGGCGCACCGCAATTGGCAATGCATTCAGCTCGCGAACTGATGGGCGCCGCCGACATCGCCGCGTATTCGGCTGCGCTGCAGGCCTTTTTGGCGCCGCAGTGACGCAGGGTTCAGCGCGCGGCGAGGAAGGCCGGTTCGTAGCGGATGACGTTTTCCACCACCATGCCGTTGCGGGTGCGGACCCGGTCGAGCCCGCGGATCCTAATCTGTCCGGCCGGGCCGGTGCCTTGGCCCACGTAGTGCAAGAACACCAGCTGCTCGCCCTCGGTGGCGCCGGGCACGGTCGCACTGTCAATGAGTTCGAGCCGCAGATCGGGTGCCGCGGTCAGTAATTCGGCGATCTTGGCCGTGTATGCCTCTTTGCCTCGCACGGGTTCCGGGTCTCCTGGCCAGTAGCCGACGATGTCGTCGGCCAGAACGTCAAACCCACGGGTCAGGGTCGGGGCGGCCCAATACGCCGCCCACAGCTCAGCGCTGAACATCGGGGCCGCTGAGTCGGAACTGGTTAGGCGCGAAGCGGACTGAATGTCGGTCATGGCTTCCTCCAAGGGTCGGGGCGCTCCGGTAGCGCCCGCCGCATCGAGCGTGCGTCGCCGGGTTGCGGCTGCACAATTACCTCGGAGGTCATCGCCGCCACGCATCGTTGCGATTACGGTTTCTTTGTGACCGACTCGACGGTTGGCGGATTACTACGCGGGTGGCGAGAGCGTCGCCGGGTGAGCCAGCTCGAGCTTTCGTTGCGGGTGGGCGTCTCGGCCCGGCATCTCAGCTTTATCGAAACCGGGCGCTCGCGTCCCAGCGCCGAGATGGTGCTCGCTCTGGCGGAGGGCCTCGACATCCCGTTGCGGGAACGCAACACACTGCTGTTGGCCGCCGGCTATGCCCCGCGCTATCCGTCACGCCCTCTGGAGCACGACGCGCTGACGCCGGCTCGTGTCGCCGTGCAGCGGCTGCTGGATGCGCACGATCCCTATCCCGGCATCGTCATCGACCGGTGCTGGAACATCGTCGGGGCCAACGCCGCGGCGGCGGCGCTGACCGCTGGCCTACCGCAGGGCTTGCTCGGGCCGCCTGCCAACGTCTACCGGCTGTCACTGCACCCCGACGGCCTCGCCGGCCGGACCCTGAACTTCGAGGAATGGGCGGGTTACCTGCTCCATCAGCTCCGGCGCACGATCGCGCTCACCGGCGACCCGGCGGTACAGGATATCCACGAGGAGGTGCGCGGCTATCCCGGTGTCGCGACCGCTGCGGCGGCATGGAACGCACCGCACGGCAACGCTTCGCTGCTGATTCCTTTGGAACTGGAAATGCCTGGTGGGCAACGCCTTTCGATGTTCACCACGCTGACGACGTTTGGCACGCCGCTCGACGTCACCCTCTCCGAACTGGCCGTCGAGTTGTTCTATCCCGCCGATGCCGCGAGCGCCGATCTGCTGCGCACTGCACGTGTCGGGTCCGTCGCGTGAGCGCGCTCAAGTAGCGTTGCCGCATGGCGCTCAACGTTGAGATGGTGACCTTCGACTGCTCCGACCCGGCTCGCCTGGCAGGCTGGTGGGCAGCTCAGTTCGACGGTACGACGCAGGAATTGATCCCCGGCGAATTCGTCGTGGTGGCCCGCCCGGAGGGCCCACGGCTGGGGTTTCAGAAGGTTCCCGATCCCACGCCGGGCAAGAACCGGGTGCACCTGGATTTCAGCGCCGCCGACGTCGATGCGGAAGTGAGCCGGCTGGAAGCCGCCGGGGCCAGCCGCATTGGCCAGCACAGGATCGGTGACAACTTTCGCTGGGTGGTGTTGGCTGACCCCGACGGCAACGCCTTCTGCGTCGCCGGGCGCTAGGCCCTGAACGCCTCTTCGAGCCGCCTGGCCAGCAGCTGCTCGGCCATCCGCGCGCCCTTGCGGCTGTCGGCCTGCGCCTTGCGGAACAGGTCGGCGACTTCGTTGTCGCCGTCGCGCTCGGCGTCCTGGATGTAGGTTTCCAGCCGCAGCGCGTTTTCCAGGCACTGCTCGGTGTACCAAATCAGGTTGTAGTTCTTGTCTTTGGTGCCGGTGACTTGTCCGGTCTCAGCGGTCATCGTCATCCTCCAATCGGACTCGGTCCTTTGTCCGGCTCCTGCTCGGGTCCCGCGTCCCGCATCATCGCCGGACTCTGTGCGGCTACCCATCCGTCACGGATGCAAACGTCTACCGCCGTGTGCGAACTCCCCGGATGATGGGGAATCTAGACTGTCTGCGTGACGTTCGGGCTCACGCACGCGGTCGATACCGTCGAGCGGGCCGCCGCCACCCCTGATCAGCCGCAACCCTTCCGCGAGCTGGGTCTCAAAGACGACGAATACCAGCGCATCCGCGAAATCCTGGGCCGCCGGCCAACCGATGTTGAACTGGCCATGTACTCGGTGATGTGGAGCGAGCACTGCTCCTACAAATCGTCGAAGGTGCACCTGCGCTACTTCGGCGAGACCACCACCGACGCGATGCGCGGCGGCTTGCTGGCGGGCATCGGGGAGAACGCCGGTGTCGTCGACATCGGTGACGGCTGGGCGGTCACCTTCAAAGTCGAATCGCACAATCACCCCTCCTACGTCGAGCCCTACCAGGGCGCGGCCACCGGTGTCGGCGGCATCGTCCGCGACATCATGGCCATGGGGGCGCGGCCCGTCGCCGTCATGGATCAGCTGCGTTTCGGCCCCGCCGACGCCCCGGACACCCGCCGCGTGGTCGACGGGGTGGTCCGCGGAATCGGGGGCTACGGCAATTCCCTGGGCCTACCAAACATCGGCGGCGAGACCGTCTTTGACGCCTGCTACGCGGGCAACCCGTTGGTCAACGCGTTGTGCGTCGGGGTGCTGCGCAAGGAGGACCTGCACCTGGCGTTCGCGTCCGGCACTGGAAACAAGATCATCCTGTTCGGCGCGCGCACCGGGCTCGACGGCATCGGCGGAGTGTCGGTGCTGGCGTCGGACACCTTCGGCGGCGACGAGGCCGGACCCGGACGCAAGAAGCTGCCGTCGGTTCAGGTCGGTGACCCGTTCATGGAAAAGGTGCTCATCGAATGCTGCCTGGAGCTGTACGCGGGCGGTCTGGTGATCGGCATCCAGGACCTCGGCGGGGCCGGATTAGCCTGCGCCACTTCGGAACTGGCCTCGGCGGGAGACGGCGGCATGGCGATCGAACTCGACACCGTGCTGCTGCGCACCAAGGGGATGACCGCCGCTGAGGTGCTGTGCAGTGAGTCGCAGGAGCGGATGTGCGCGGTGGTCGCGCCGGAGAACGTTGATGCTTTCCTGGCGGTGTGCCGCAAATGGGACGTGCTGGCCACGGTCATCGGTGAGGTCACCGACGGCGACCGGTTGCGCATCACCTGGCACGGGGAAACGGTGGTCGACGTGCCGCCGCGCACGGTGGCCCACGAGGGACCGGTGTACCAGCGTCCGCTCGCCCGCCCGGAGTCGCAGGACCACCTCAACGCCGACCGGTCCACCCGGTTGCCGCGGCCAACCACCGGCGACGAGCTGCGCGCGACTTTGCTTGCGCTGCTTGAAAGCCCGCATTTGTGTAGCCGCAGATTCATCACCGAACAGTACGACCGCTACGTGCGCGGCAACACCGTGCTGGCCGCGCATGCCGATGCGGGAATGCTGCGCGTCGACGAGTCCACCGGCCGAGGCATCGCGGTGGCCACCGACGCGTCCGGCCGCTACACGGCGCTGGATCCCTACGCCGGCGCCCAGCTCGCGTTGGCCGAGGCGTACCGCAACGTCGCCGTCACCGGGGCCACCCCGGTCGCGGTCACCAACTGCCTCAACTTCGGCTCACCAGAAGACCCGGCGGTGATGTGGCAATTCGCGCAGGCCGTCCGCGGCTTGGCCGATGGCTGTGCGGCCCTGGGGATTCCGGTGACGGGCGGCAACGTCAGCTTCTACAACCAGACGGGATCTACCCCCATCCTGCCGACCCCGGTGGTCGGTGTGCTCGGCGTCATCGATGACGTGCACCGGCGTATCCCCACCGCGATGGGCACCGAGGCGGGGGAGACGTTGATGCTGCTCGGCGACACCCGCGACGAATTCGACGGCTCGGTGTGGGCGCAGGTGAGCGCCGACCACCTCGGCGGGCTGCCACCCAAAGTCGACTTAGCCCGCGAGAAGCTGCTGGCCGATGTGCTGACCGCGGCGTCACGCGACGGGCTGGTCTCCGCGGCCCACGACCTGTCCGAGGGCGGCCTGGCCATCGCGGTGGTGGAGGCGGCGCTGGCGGGTGAAACCGGTTGCCGCATTGTGCTTCCCGACCGCACAGACCCGTTCGTCATGTTGTTCTCCGAGTCGCCGGGACGGGTGCTGGTCGCGGTGCCACGGACCGAAGAAAGCCGCTTCCGTTCGCTGTGCGAGGTGCGCGGGCTGCCTGCCGCGCGCATCGGGGTAGTCGACCCAGCATCGGATGCTGTCGACGTTCAGGGCTTGTTCACCGTATCCCTGGCCGAGCTGCGCGGCACCTCCGAAGAAGTGCTGCCCGCACTGTTCGGATGAGTATCCGGGCATGAGCACCCCCGTCCATGACGCCACAACCGAGCCGGCCACCGAACCGCGTGCGGCTGACGGGCGGCACCCGCTGGTGGTGTGGGCGTGGAGCTTGGTGCGGCTTCGATTTGGCGGGGTGGTTTTCGGCGCGCTGTTTTTCTGCTTGTCGCTGACGCCGTCGCTGCTGCCGAGAACCTGGCTGTTCCAGGGACTGATCGGCGGCATCAACGCCGCCTTCGGCTACGGGCTGGGTGTGCTGGTGGAAAAAGCCGCGCAGCGTTTTGTCTTGCGCAGCGCGCGCTGGTGGCCGCCACCAGCGCGGGTGTTGCTCGGCCTGAAGGCAGCTGTCGTCGTGATCGCGCCGGCGGCCGCTGTGCTGATGCTCATCCCAGCGGCCGCTTGGCAGCGGCAGGTCTCGGCGCTGATGGGTCTCCCGGGACCAACAACGTTGGGCTACCTGCGCACGCTGATCGTCGCAGTCGTGGTGAGCGCTCTGCTGGTAGCGACCTGCCGGGTGCTCATCGATGCAGTCAAGCTGCTGGCCCGGATGCTGATCAGGCGCTGGCATCTGCACAACGAGGTGGCGCTGTTCATCGGGACCACGATCGTCGTCGTGCTGCTGGTGACCTTGATCAACGGCGTCCTGG
>NZ_DASRBZ010000037.1:0-8008 GCF_035653355.1 Mycobacterium sp.
AAGCGCGAGCTCCAATCCTGCGCTGCAGCTACCCGCCGATGTGCGCGACTTCCCCGACGTGATCAGCCAGGCGCTGTCCGAGTTGCGGTTGGCCGGGGTGGACGGCCCGTATGCGGTACTGCTGTCGGCCGACGCCTACACCAAGGTCAGCGAGACCACCGAACACGGGTATCCGATCCGCGAGCATCTGCGCCGGCTGGTCGACAACGACATCATCTGGGCGCCCGCAATCGACGGCGCCTTTGTACTGACCACCCGCGGCGGCGACTTCGACCTGCAGCTCGGCACCGACGTGGCGATCGGTTATCTGTCCCACGACGCAGACACGGTGCAGCTCTACCTGCAGGAGACGATGACATTTTTGTGCTACACCGGCGAGGCCTCGGTTGCGTTGACCGCCTAGTTCAGGTCGCGGACGGCAGTTCGAACGACGCGACGAGGTGGGCGACGTCGCGGCGGCGCAATTCGGCAGGCCACACTACCCAGGTGCGGCGCACGATCGGCTGACCACTCAAAGGGGCCCACTTCACATTGTCTGGCAGTGGCTTGAGCTGGTTTCCCGGCGCCAGCGCGAAGGCGTGTCCGCCGCTGACGGCGGTGAACTTAACGGCAGCAATCAGTTCGTGACCTTCGGGCGGCGGCGGACCGATGTTGATGCCATGGCTTCCTAAGATGCCGGTCAACTCGTCATACCAGGCCGGACTGCTCGAGCGGGGGAAGCCCACCCACTCCAGCTCGGCAAGCTCATCGAGACGCACGCCGTCGGGGCCGACGAGCCGATCAGCCAACGTCGATTCCAGGAGTACACCGAGGTCTTCGCGGGCCACCAGTAAAGCATCGAATTCGGATCCTGCGGGACGTTCGCGCACCAGACCGACGTCGAGTTCATCGCTGCGCAACGCCGCGAATTGCGCAGCGGTCGACAGGTGACGCGGAACCACTCGCGTCTGTGGGGACTCGACTGCGAATTTGACGAGCGCTCTGGGCAGTACATCGGGATCCAACTCCAGGGGAACGCCGAGCCTGATTACGTTTCCGGACTCGGCGCGATAGCTGCCCATTGTGCGGACAGCTTGGTGGTAGCGAGCCAGCACCGCACGCGCCTCGGCGAGTAATGTCGCGCCCGCTTGGGTCGGCCGTACGCCAGTACTGGCGCGCTCCAACAGCGTGACTCCGAGCTCGCGCTCGAGGGCGCTGACCGTCTGCGACAGCGCAGATTGGCTTATGTGGAGGCGACGTGACGCCGCCGACATGCCACCTTCCTCGACCACGGCCACAAAGGCGCTTAGTTCCCGCAACTCCATAACTGTGGCCGTTCTACGACACCGACTGGCTACGTCAGCCTACTAATAACGCTCATAAGCCAGATGCATAGCCGCGATCCGGGGTCGGAATTAATGGGCACGCGCCGGTGCTATGCGCCACAGTGTCCACAGTGGTTCATTTAGGAGGCGGCTGCGATGGCAATAACTCTTCAAGGTTCGCGCGCCCTGGTCACTGGCGCTACCGCGGGCATCGGGCGCGCGGTCGCACTGCAACTCGGCGCCCTGGGCGCCGAAGTGGTGGTACACGGCCGCAGCGCTGAACGCGGCAGCAAGGTGGTGCAGGAAATCCAAAACGCTGGGGGGACGGCACGTTTCGTCGCCGCCGACCTCTCTGATCCCGATGACGTACGCCGGTTGGCGGCCGAGGCAGGTCCAGTGGACATCCTGATAAACAATGCCGGTGTCTATAAGTTCGGCACGACCGCCGAGACCGACGATGCGTTCTTCGACGAGCACGTCGACCTCAACCTTCGTGCCCCGTACATCCTGGTACAGCAACTGGTGCCGGGTATGGCCGAGCGGGGCAATGGCGCCGTTGTGAATCTCAGCACTGTCGCGGCTGCTGTTCCGGCGCGTGCGGGCGGCATCTACGGTGCCACGAAGGCCGGCATCGAGTTGTTGACCCGGGTCTGGGCCGACGAGTTCGGCCGGTCCGGGGTGCGGGTAAATGCGGTGCAGGCCGGGCCGACGGAAACTCCCGGCACCGCTGCCTCCCCGGGCCTCACCGACGGGCTAGGTGCCCTCACTGCGCTCGGCCGGGCCGCCAAAGCCGACGAAATCGCCAATGCCATAACATTTCTGGCTTCCTCAGCTGCCAGCTATATCAACGGCGCGATCGTGCAGGCCACCGGTGGACAGTTAGCGATCGCCCCGTAGCGTCTGCTGTTCGCGCACCACGAAAGGGAGATCTTTATGGCACACAAGGTGCTGGTCACCGGTGCGAGCGGTTTACTCGGGGTGGCTGCTATCGAGAAGTTCTTGTCGACGGGTTGGAAGGTCATCGGAGCGTCGCGTCGCAAACCAGAGCTATTCAGCGGCCGCGACATCGAGTTCTTGTCGGTTGACCTGAGGAACGAGGCTGCGGCCCGCGCGGCGTTCGAACCCTTGACCGACGTTACCCATATCGCCTACACGGCGCTTTACGAGCAGCCCCAGCTGGTTTCCGGTTGGTCGAGCAAGACGCAGATCGACACTAACAACGCCATGCTGCGCAACGTTGTGGAGCCGATCCTGCACAGCGCGACAAACTTTCAGCACATCAGCATCCTGCAGGGCACCAAGGTCTACGGCGTGCACCTGCATCCGATACCGATCCCCGCGCGCGAACGTGACGCCCGCCGCGATCATGACAACTTCTTCTTCGACCAAGAAGACTACGTGCGAGAAGTAGGCGCCAAATACGGCTTTGGCTACACGGCACTACGTCCGCAACTGGTTACCGGAGCGACGCCGGGTGCGTTGAATGTGCTTCCGGCGATCGGTGCCTATGCCGCCATCCGGCGTGAGAGCGGCGAACCTTTCGGCTTCCCCGGTGGCCCCTCGTTCGTGTGGGAAGCAGCCGACGCCGATCTCGTCGCTGACGTGATGGTGTGGGCGGCGCAATCGCCGCAAGCAGCCAACGAGGCGTTCAACGTCACGAATGGCGATGTTTTTGAGTGGCGCAATGTGTGGCCGGCACTGGCCCAGACCTTGGGCGTCGAGGCCGGGCCCGATACACCGATGAGCCTGGCTGGCTACCTCAACGACCATTCCGGCGTATGGGATCGCATCGTGGCCAAATACGACCTGCGCCCGCTGAGCCTGCGGGAACTGGTTGGCCAGGGTGACCAGCACGCAGACTTCGCATTCGCCTACGGCGCACCTGAAGGACCACGTGCCTTTGTGAGCACCATCAAGCTGCGCCAGGCTGGATTCACCAAAACCGTTGACACCGAGGATGCATTCCGCAACGCGCTGCAGTCGCTCATCGACCACAAGTTTCTGCCACCGGCAGTGATGTGACGACGTGGCCGCTCGGTGCACCTGAACCGGTCGCCTGCTGCGCCGGAGGCACAGACACCAGGCAGGCCACGTCATTTGGGCGTCCACACCGCGAATCGGTCTGATCGCGAGCAGCTATGCGCTTGAGGGCTGCGGGTTGGTTGGCTCCTGGTGGAGAAGGCGGGTGATCAGGTGGGTTCCCGGTCCGGGAGCCGCGCCCGGCCCGAGCGCAACGTCGAGGGTGTCGCGGGTCAGCGGCTTCCCGCAGGTCGAGCAGCACACTTCCGGCGTGCAGGGGTGCCCTTCGTGACTGAACAGCATGGGGGGTCCCGCCGGTGGCGCCGCCCAGCGGTCGCCCCAAGCGGTGAGCGCGATCAAAATCGGGATGAGGTCGCGACCGGCCGCGGTAAGTCGGTAACGGTCGCGGGGCGGCCGTTCAGAATAGCGAACGCGCTCGACGATGTTTGCCTCGACGAGACCCTTCAGGCGGTTGGTCAGCAGATTACGCGAGATGCCGAGGTTGGCTGCCAGGTCATCGAAGCGTTCCAAACCAAGAGCGATATCTCGGATTATCAGCGGTGTCCACCAGTCCCCGATCAGGTCCAGGCTCCGGGCCAGTGAGCAGTGGAAATCGGCGAAGCTGGTCTGACGCATGTCCCTCAGTGTAGTCAGTTGCTTTATTGAACTCAACCTGCTAGCTTACTGAGTATAGCCATTGAACTCACTACCGCTGAGGGAGGCGCCCGATGTCCGTATCAGTAGCGACTCGGCCCCAAAAAACCGACGAAGAAGTGGTTGTCGAGCAGGTTCCAATACCCGCCGACATGGCCAGGCGGTCGCCAAGTCTTACCGCCGACAACGACGCCGCTTCGACCGCCGCGGCTGGACCCGCAATCGATCGCAGGACCCACACGCACGAGGTGGAGGGCGCGCGCGTCGGTCCGGCCTCGTTGCCGGAGGCTGACGCCCGGCCACACACTCTGCCGAACCTGGGTTTCCTCGAGTCCGCCCGAATGGACCGGGAAATGGCACGAGAAATGGGCCAGCGTTCCCAGCGGGGTCAGAAGTCAGCGATGTCCATCACGACTGCACTTCTTAATATGTCGACTCAACGCTTGTTCGTCCTCGCGGCCGGCATCGCGCTGTTGACGGTTGGCCTGGTGGCACTTCGCTTGCCCGTCTTCCTCGCCGACTTCGACCAGTGGGGCTTCCAAATCAATTGCGGTAGCGCTTTCCATGAAAGTTTGACCCAGGCTGGTATCGCTGACGCGGCAGGAAGCAACTTCGTTGATCAATGCCAGTCAGCCATAACGATGCGCCGCGCCTGGACCATTCTCCTGGTGGCGACGGGAGCGTTGCTTCTCAGCGCATTGCTGGTAATAGCGCCGCGTCCGCGTCCGGTGAACTTTTAGACCCCGGTTACGTCACCGAGGCGTTGTAAATTGCCTCGATATTCGAACGGAGCTTGTCGTTGAATTCCACATCGGTCTGGTCGACGGTCAAGCCCTCCGTCAAAGCCCGCGAAAAGCTTGCGATCAGGCGGTGGTTACGGGCCAGGATTTCGCAGCTTTCCGCGAGGCTGTAGCCACCAGATAAGGCGACCACACGCATGACCCGGGGATGGTCGATCAGCGGGGCATAGAGGTCGTCTTCGTCGGGCAAAGTCAGCTTGAGCATGACCTGCGTACCTTCGGTGAGCTCGTCGAGCTTCGTGCTGAGCGCCGCCACCAACGCACTGTCCGCTTTGGGCTTGTCGGGGCATTTGATGCTGACCTCGGGTTCGATAATCGGCATGAGTCCGCGCTCAACGATTTTGTGCGCATAGGCGAACTGCTGGTCGACGATGGCTTTGATGCCCTCATCGTTCGGCTCTTGAATAAACGAACGCATTTTGGTGCCGAAAACGCCCTTGTCGACTGCCCGATCCAACAAGGAGTCCAGCTTCGTCATCGGCTTCATGAGCTGCACACCATTTTCAGCGTCAGCTAGTCCCTGGTCGACCTTGACAAACGGCACGATGTGCTTTTGCTTCCACAGAAATGCCGCAGTGTCCTCGCCATTGATGGTTCGGTCCATCGTCTGCTCGAAAAGAATGGTTCCCAATATTTTGTCGCCGGAAAAGCTGGGACTCGACATGAGACGCTCGCGCATCTGGTGGATAAGATCGAACATCTGCTCGTCGCTGTCGTATGCGTCCTGCGGAATCCCGTAAAGCTTGAGTGCTTTCGGTGTGCTGCCGCCGCTTTGGTCCAGCGCAGCGATAAAGCCATTTCCCGACGCCATTACGTTGCGTTGCTCTTCGTTCACAGCCATCCTTCCGTCGTTCCTGTAATGGGCCGGCCGGCACGCCGCCAGCGATCGTCACCGCGGCCACGCTAGGTGCGTTACGGGCGCCCACAAATCCCGGTTCTGGAGATCTTCGGCCCTCAAGTTTCTAGCATCGCGCACCGGCAGCACATCCGGCTACTACTTTCGAACAGATCTGTGCCCACATCTCGCACCTCGCCCTCTTGCCGAAGCCACGTTGACGTGCTGCCGATCGCTGCGTGGTCAACGTGCGGGATTGCCGGCAAGCGATAAGGGAGTGGATACCAAGGCGAGTACTTCAGATGGACAGCTTACTCAACGGCGACACTGTGGTCGGCAGCCAAAGTCTCTCGCCTGCAAGCCTTTCGGCAATAAGCAAACTAGTCATGCGCTGCCATTGGTGCGCCCACCTGCTAGCCGGCAGCTGGCCTGAAATCAGGCTGCCAGAACGGAATCCAGCGCGGAGTAGAACAGTCCAAGGCCATCGTCAGAGGGACCGGTCAGCGCCTCAATCGCATGCTCGGGATGCGGCATCAACCCGACCACGCGGCCATTGGCCGAACTGATGCCGGCGACGTCACGCAGCGAGCCGTTGGGGTTGTCGTGGTAGCGAAACACCACCCGGCCTTCGCCTTCCAGTTCGTCGAGCACCTGCTGCGGGGCGACGTAGCGGCCTTCGCCGGACTTCAACGGCACCAGCAAGTCGGCATCGGCCTCAAACCGAGATGTCCACGCCGTCGCCGTCGACGCCACCCGCAGCCACACGTCGCGGCAGATGAAATGCAAGCCCGCGTTGCGGGTCAGCGCTCCGGGCAACAACCCGGCTTCACACAAAACCTGAAAACCGTTACAAATCCCCAGTACTGGCAGGCCATGGCTTGCCGCGGCGATCACTTCGCTCATCACCGGGGCGAACCTGGCGATCGCGCCGGCCCGCAGGTAGTCGCCGTAGGAAAACCCGCCCGGCACGACCACCGCGTCAACACGCTTGAGGTCAGCGTCGGCATGCCAGAGGCCGACAGCGTCGGCGCCGACGAAGCGCACCGCCCGGGCGGCGTCGACGTCGTCGAGTGTGCCGGGAAAGGTGATAACGCCGATGCGGGCCGTCATTGCGGTTCCCGGCTTATGGTCCAGTCTTCGATCACGGTATTTGCCAGCAGGGATTCCGCGATCTCGGCGAGCTGGGAATCGTCGACGGTGTCGTCGACCTCCAACTCAAACCGCTTGCCCTGCCGTACATTCGAGATCCCGGCGTGGCCGAGCCGTCCGAGCGCACCGACGATCGCCTGACCCTGCGGGTCGAGAATCTCGACCTTGGGCATCACGTGCACAACCACCCGGGCCACGGGCGCTCCTCGCTGTCGGACCTGACTGCTCGGTGCCAACTTTACCGGTGAACCAGTGTCGGCCGGTTATGGGCAAGAGCCGATGTAGGCCGCGCAGAGCGGGCCGCTCATCGCGTCGAGAACCTGCCCGTCGGACAGCGTTGGCCACGGCGTCTGCGGCGGCGCCGTCGACCACAGGCTCAGTTCGCTGATGCTGCTGTTCTGGGGCTGGGCGACCAGGTAGGTGTGCAGGATAACCGGCCCGCTGATCACCGCGGCCAACCGGTTGGGTTCGTCGACGGTGATGGACGGCGACTGGTTCGGCGCGCCCAGCTGGCAGCCGCGCAGCGCGGCCGCAGCGATGCTGAACACGCTAGACGCATTTTGGCCACCGCGCGCGGTGTCACCGCGCCAATGCAGCACCTGGGCCTGCAACTGCCACTGACCTTGAGGGTTGGCCACCGTGGCGCGGCTCGCGACGGCAGAGTCGCGGGAGTCACGCGCGAATGGCGGTGTGGCGCAGAGTTCCTCGAAGCGGAACTGCGGGGTGGTGCCGGTCCCGGTCATGGCCGCCGCCACCCCGGACAATGTCGGCCACCTGTATACCGAGCTCAGCGGGACAGCCCCCGCATTGATCCACGCTGAATCTGGGATCCGGTCGCACACCGGTGGACAGCTCTCAGGGTCAGCCAGCGCAGGCAGCGCGGACAACGGTGCTACCGCCAGGCCCCCGGCCAGCAGCATCGCCGCCACGATTAGCCGCATCGGCACACCCCCATGAGCGCACAATCGTAGACATGCAACTGACGCATTTCGGCCATTCCTGCTTACTGGCTGAATTCGACCACACCACCATCCTGTTCGACCCCGGAAACTTCTCGCACGGTTTCGAGGGCATCACCGGACTGTCGGCGATCCTGATCACCCATCAGCACCCCGACCACGTCGACACCGCGCGGCTGCCAGCGCTGATCGACGCCAACCCGGACGCCGCGGTGTACGCCGATCCGCAGACCGCCGAGCAGCTCGGCGCGCCGTGTCAGGCCGTGCAAGTGGGCGACGAGCTGACCG
>NZ_DASRBZ010000038.1:0-2091 GCF_035653355.1 Mycobacterium sp.
GCAGGGCGCGCATCTCCACCGAATACATCGCAGATCTGCGGGCGATTTGCGCGGCGCGCACCGCATGCATCTGGGCGGCCGACGTTTGACCGACGGAAGCCCGCTCCCAGGCCCTGGCGAGTTCAAGTTCAGGCAAGAACAAAGCGAACTGTGGTCCGTAGATTTCCTCCGACTTTCGTAGCGCGGCAGCGGCAGCTTCACCGTTGGCGCGCGCTCCTTCGGCCTGAGCCCACCAGGCCGCCACCACCATCAGCAAGCCCCGCGGAAAGCCGCCAGACATTGCCGATATTGCGTCGCGAAATGCAGCGCAGGCGGACGGCAGCGCACCACGCGCCAGGCGCACGAGTCCCAGCATCGCATCGACGATCGGGTCTGATTCAGGCACAGCCGCGGCATGGTGTTGCCAGACCCGCTCGGCCGCCGGATAATCGCCGACCGCCGTCCAAGCCAGCACCTCAGCCAATCCGATGAGGAGTAGCGCGCCAGGTTGCCCTGGCGCAGCCGCTCGCCGCTGCGCCTCCGCGATCCGGTGGACCTCGCCAAACCGCCCGGCGAACGCCAGCGTCCAGCATGTCGGCACAGCCGCCCACGCGATTGACAACGGTGCGTCAGGTCTACACAGGTTCAGCCCGGTCTCGATAGCGGTCGGAAGCTCGCCGCATAGGGCCATAAATGACGTCTCGACCGTCGCGACGAAACCGACGATCGCCGCAGAAGTGACGCGACGCTTGACGTCGCCGATTACCTGCCGTGCCTGCTCAATCTGCCCGCAATTGAAGAACAGATTCATTGCGCGCAGGCAGCCCCATCGCGCAATCAGCAACTCATCGGAGTCATTTGGGTTGAATGCACAGAGTATTTCCTCGACTTCGTCGCCGCGTCCCTGCCAACTCATAGCCTCAGCAAGCACGATCCCGGCTCTCAAGTCACCGCTGCGATCGAACGCGAAGCGGGCCAACTCCTCACCGGAGGCGAAGTTCGACATGGTCATTGCAGTTGCCGCCGCGTCGATCACCACGTCGATGTCGGGCGATAGATCGCTTCGCATCATGAACTGGGCAAGCTGGATCTTTGCGCGCACATCGGGCGACCTCGAGCGCCGCCCTTCCATCTGAAGGTACTTCCGAAGATGTTGGGCCAACATGCTATTCAGTTGCCGCGAGCGCACCACTCCAGCTAGTTGCATTGCCACTTCGCCCAAAATGGGGTGAAACAACCGCGCCACCGTTTTCGAGCTATCCACAACTAACTGCACCACGCCGCGGCGCTCAAGGCGTGCCACCACCTCGGCATCGCAGAGTCCACGCAGAATCTCCCAGTCCAGTACCTCTGCGGCGGCCAAAATCTCGACCGCCTCCAATTCTTCGGGGGCAAGCGATCGCAGCCGAAACTCAAGTAGGTCGTAGAGTTCACCGTCCGGACGTAGCGGACCTCGAAGTTGCCATCCGTCCTGCCCGTGGACCAGGACCGCACTTTCCCGGCCGGCGCTCAGCAACCCGCGCAGCAGCAACGGGTTGCCGGCGGTCCGGCGCTGTAACTCAGTGATCACCCGGGGCTCGACGGCGCCGCCGAGCACCGATCGGGCGAGTTCCGCGGTCTGTTCCCGCTTGAACGCGTCGATGTGCAGTCTCAGCAGCAACTGCTCTTTCCACAATGCTGTTACTGCGTCGGGCGCGTTGCTGCCTGACTGGATCGTCACGATCAGTCGTGCGCTGCCGCTGGCCGCAAGCTGGTGTACCAGCGTGGCTGACAACGGGTCGAGCAACTGGGCGTCGTCAACGACGACAGCGAGGTTGCCATCCTTCTCGAGGGCTCTTTGCGCGGCAGCCAGCATCGCCGCGGGTTCATGTGGCGCGTCAACAGTCACGGACCGATAAAACGCGCCCAACGGCACTGAGGATCCAGTGTGGGTGCCCAGCACGTACCGCACGGTCAGCCCCCGCGACTTGACAGTGTTGGCAAGGGAACGAGCCAATATCGATTTGCCGACCCCGCTGGCGCCCATCAACGCGACGCCTTGGAATTCCGCGTCGTCGAGCGCCGCCAACGCCTGGCGGAGCTCGTCATCGCGGCCAACCAACAGCCGCGTCG
>NZ_DASRBZ010000039.1:0-4953 GCF_035653355.1 Mycobacterium sp.
CAGCAACACCAGATCGGGGCGCAACTCACGTACCGCGGTGAGCGCCTGGCTGCCGTCACCGATGACCGCAGTATCGAAGCCTTCCCCCCGCAGCACGATCGTGAGCATCTCGGCCAGCGAAGCGTCGTCATCGACGACGAGAATCCTTTGCCTCATGGTGTCCATGGTGTCACCACATCGCGACAAAACTCAGCTATCACGCGGGCGTTTCTTCTCGCGGCTCACCCGGCGAGCAACGTGGCGGCCAACTTGCCGGGGTCCACGTCGGCGCCCACCACCTGCCAACGGCCGCCCCAGCCGGCGGCGGCCAGCCCGGCGTACACCACGCCGGTGCGCTGCTGAAGGTCGTCGTCGCGTTCATAGGCGTCACGGTCGCGGCCCGCCTCCTGCGCCGCCCGGCTGCGTGCCCGCTGCCTGGCAAGTTCAGCCGAAACATCGAGTAGCACTTGGCAATCCGGCACCGGAAGGCGCAGTCGGCCGTATTCGATGCTGTGTACCCAGGCCACCACCTCACCGGTGGCGTCCTGGTGCAGACGGGCCGCGCTGTAGGCGGCGTTGGAGGCCACGTAGCGATCAAGGATCACCACGTCGTAGTCATCACGCAGCCTTGCGATGTCGGCTGCCGCGCCGGCGCGGTCCAGCGCGAACAACATCGCCATCGCGTAGACGCTGGACGCGAGATCCCCGTGCTGGCCGCGGAGCGCCTCGGCGGCGACGTCGGCGGGCACCGACTGCCCATAGCGCGGGAAGGCCAGCGTGGCCACCGACTTTCCGCCGGCCTCGAAGGCCGCTTGCAAGCCGTGTGACAGTGTCCGCTTGCCTGCGCCGTCGACCCCTTCGATCGCGATCAACACGGCGCGAGCCTAGCGCGGTAGTTGAGCCGTCTTAGTCTTCCGGCCCGTCGTGCGCCCAGGTGCCCGGCACCATCGGCGCCTGCGGCACTTCGCCGAATCCGTCGCCGGGCAACCTGACCAATCCGGCCGCGCTCGGGGCATCCGCCGTCGGCTTGGTACCGGCGAAGCCGAGGGGTCCCGCGCCCTGATCCGACGCCATGGTTGACGGCTCCAGATCCATGTATTCGTAGCGATGGCCGTGTTCCTTGACCGTCCCCCGGCGTCGACGGGCGCGCGTCTGTTCGGGGCTCGACGCCTTCGCGGCCGCAGCCGCATCAACGCTTCCGGAAGCCGGGTCCTGAGCCTGACGGCGTGCGCGGCTGCTGACACTGCTTTGTGCTGACAAGTCCGTAGTGCCCACGGCATAAAAGCCCGCGGCCGAGGTCGACGTCGTCGGACCGAAGCCGACCTCGGGCCCGCCACCAGCCGGTCCGGCGTCGACCGGGGTGGTGGGGCTCGGCGCAGCTGAGCTTGGCGCGGCCGACGTGCTGGTCGCACTCGTCGGAAGGGCGCCCGCCGGCGCGGCAGCCGGCGCCGGGCTCACGGAGGCGGGCGTGGGTGTCACCGCCGGCATCGGCATGTCGGCGGAAGGAACGGTCCCCGCCAGCCCCGCCAAACCCGCCAGGCCTGCCGTCCCCGCAACGCCCGCGCCCACGACGGCGGCCAACATGACGGGGACAGCCAACGGCGCCATCTGCACAAACGGCCATACCAGCATCAACGTGTGGAAGATGGCCCAGGCCATAGCGGTGGCAAGCACCGGCGACATTCCCGGGATCTGCATCAGCAGCGAACTGACCGCATTGGCGAAGGGGACCGCGGGAATGGGCCAGCCATTGGGGTACAGCAGTTTGCCGAGCGGCCAAGCGAAGTTTTGGGTGTAGTCCGAAAGCCACGCCGCAAGCTGGTCCTGCCACGACGACGTCGTGCTGGCCTCCTGCGCGGTGGCCGAGGCATCCGCGCTGTTGAGGTGGGCACCGGATTGCCCGGCCGGGGCCATGGCCGCGGCCTGTGTTGCCGCCGACGCTGCCTCGCCGCCCGGGACGACGATCTGCGGCGCCGGCGCAGTTACCGGCACCGACACGAGCGCAGACCCGGCGACGACTTGGTAGGTGCTCATCGTCTCGGCCGCCTGCACCCACATCCGGACGTAGTCGGCCTCGTTCAGTGCGATCGGAATGGTATTGATGCCGAAGAAGTTTGTGGCCACCAGCACCGCGTGGATCGCGTGATTGGCAGCAAGCTCGCCCAAGGTCGGCATGGTGGCCAGCGCGGAGGTGTAGGCGCCCGCCGCTGTCTGGTGCATGGTCGCCGCGACGGTGCTCTTCCCCGCACTGTCCAGCAGCCAGGCCAAGTAGGGGCCATGCGCGGCCACATACTGCTCCGCCGTGGGCCCCTCCCAGGCGCCGGCCTGCACCGCACCCAACAGCGCGGTGAGTTCGTCTGCGGCCAAGGCGTATTCAGCACTCAACGACGACCAGGCACCGGCGGCTGCCATCAACGCCCCGGGGCCTGGGCCGCTGCTCAGCAAGGCCGAGTGCACTTCCGGCGGCAACGCCATCCACACCGGCGCCGTCATGACCCACCGACCAACCGTCGCACCGACACGTCACCCTCCCAGCAATGTGGCATCGAATACCGTCGAATACCTAAGTGGTCGCTGCCCGGCGCGGTTTGGTTCCCAGCCCGTTTGCGCGGGCCCCGGAATGCGCGAGGATGCAGGGATGCGGTGTGAAGTTGCGCGGGAAGCGCTGTCTGCCCGACTGGACGGCGAACGTCATGAGGTACCGGCGCAGCGCGTCGACGCCCACCTGGGATCGTGCCCCGATTGCCGTGCCTGGTTGATCGGCGTGGCCGTGCAGACTCGCCGGCTCGCCGCAGCGGATATGGGCCACGGCCCAGACCTGGTCGACAAGATCATGGCGAATGCCCCCGTCGCGCCTATAGCACCGCATCGCCGCTGGCTGCACAGGCTGGTTTCGGACTACCGGCGCTGGGCGCTGATTGCGGTAGGGCTGTTGCAGGTCGCGGTCGCGTTGGCGCAAATCGCCGGCGTCGATTTCGGCATGGTGTCCACCTCCGGGCACGGGGCGGCGACCGGCATGCATTTGTTGCACGAGTCCACCGCCTGGCTGCTGGCCCTGGGTGTGGCGATGGTTGCCGCCGGGATATGGACCGCCGCAGCGGCGGGTGTGGCCGCGATCGCCGGCGCGTTCGCGGCGGCGCTGCTGGGTTATGTCGCCGTCGACGCCTACGACGGCGAGGTCACCGCGGCGCGTATCGCCAGCCACTTGCCGCTGCTGGCCGGCGTGCTTTTCGCGTGGTTGGTGGCGCGGGAGCGTGCGGGGAGGAACAAGGCCGGCGTAGCCGACGCAGCAGTCGACGAGCCGCTGCCGCCGGTCGCCGTTCCCCGCGGCCGACGACGCGCACATCTGTGGCCGATCAACCGTTCGGCGGCCTAACAGCGGGCGACCTACGACAATCCGTCGTAGAAGATGCGGCCTCCGTTTAAGGTGAGAGACGATGACTGCGCGTAGCGACGACAAGGCCGTCACCGCACTCGCCTTGGCCGCTGCAGGCGGAAACGCCCGAGCGCTCGAAACATTCATCAAAGCCACCCAGCAAGACGTCTGGCGGTTCGTCGCCTACCTATCCGACGCCAGCTCCGCCGACGACCTGACCCAGGAAACCTTCCTGCGGGCCATCGGGGCGATCCACCGGTTCTCCGGACGCTCAACCGCCCGCACCTGGCTGCTGGCCATCGCGCGTCGCGTCGTCGCCGACCATCTCCGTCACGCTCGGGCCCGGCCCCGCACAGCCCACGGCGCCGACCCCGAACACGTGCTGCACCGAAACCGTCCGACCCGAGGATTCGAAGACTTGGTCGAGGTGACGACGATGATCGCCGCCCTGTCCGCCGAACAACGGGAAGCGCTGCTGCTCACCCAGTTGCTCGGCTTGTCCTACGCGGACGCCGCGGTGGTGTGCGGCTGCCCGGTCGGCACGATCCGCTCCCGCGTCGCGCGCGCCCGCGACGCACTGCTGGCTGGCCTAGAACGCGACGACCTGACCGGATAGCGCTCTCGGCACAGAGACCGCTCAGTAGCGGTAGTGGTCGGCCTTGTAGGGCCCGTCGACGTCGACGCCAATGTATTCGGCCTGCTCCTTGGTCAGCTTGGTCAGATGACCGCCGAGCGCGGTGACGTGGATGCGGGCCACCTTCTCGTCGAGGTGCTTGGGCAGCCGGTACACCTCGTTGTCGTACTCGTCGTTTTTGGTCCACAGTTCGATCTGGGCGATCACCTGGTTGGAGAAGCTGTTGCTCATCACGAACGACGGGTGGCCGGTGGCGTTGCCGAGGTTCAGCAGCCGGCCCTCGGAGAGCACGATGATCGACTTGCCGCTGTCGGGGAAGGTCCACAGGTCGACCTGCGGCTTGATATTGGTTTTCCTGGCCCCGGAGCGCTCCAGCGCGGCCATCTGGATTTCGTTGTCGAAGTGGCCGATGTTGCCCAGGATGGCCTTGTCCTTCATCGCCCGCATGTGCTCGAGCGTGATGATGTCCTTGTTGCCGGTCGCGGTGACGACGATGTCCGCCTCGCCGATCACGTCCTCGACCGTCTTGACGTCGTAACCCTCCATCAGCGCCTGCAGCGCGTTGATCGGATCGATCTCGGTGACGGTGACCCGTGCACCCTGACCCGCCATCGATTCCGCGCAGCCCTTGCCGACGTCGCCGTAGCCGCAGATCAGCACCTTCTTGCCGCCGATCAGCACGTCGGTGCCGCGGTTGATCCCATCAATCAGCGAGTGCCGGCAACCGTACTTGTTGTCGAACTTGGACTTGGTCACCGAGTCGTTGACGTTGATCGCCGGAAACGCCAGATCCCCGGCCGCGGCGAACTGGTAGAGCCGCAGCACCCCGGTGGTGGTCTCCTCGGTGACGCCCTTGACCGACTCGGCGATCTTCGTCCACTTGTTCTTGTCGGTCTCGAAGCGGTTGCGCAGCAGGTTCAGGAACACCTTGTGCTCGGTCGAGTCGTCCTCTTCGGCGGGCGGC
>NZ_DASRBZ010000040.1:0-4687 GCF_035653355.1 Mycobacterium sp.
GTGGCCTGCTCTTGCTGGTGGACGAGCTCGCCGGCACGCTGGTGCGGGGTGGGCTGCGCCCGGGCGACCGGATGGCGCTGCGCGCCCATAGCAGCGCCGAGTTCGTCATCGGGTTACTGGCGGGTTCCCGTGCGGGCCTTGTGGTGGTGCCGCTGGATCCGGCGCTCCCCGTCGTCGAACAGCACGCCAGGATCACGGCGGCCGCAGTGCGGGTTGTGCTGGTCGCCGCTGGCGACACCAACGAATCGCCGTTCCCGTGTTGGCCCATCTCGCTGAGCGACAACGCGGTGCAGCTCGACACCACTACGGCGCTATCCCCAGCCATCGCCGCACCCGACGGATTGCGGCCCGACGATGCGATGATCATGTTCACTGGCGGCACCACCGGGTCGCCGAAAATGGTGCCCTGGACGCATGACAACATCGCCTGCTCGGTCCGCGGCGTCATCGCCACCTACGGGCTCGGCCCCCAGGACGCGACCGTCGCGGTGATGCCGTTATTCCATGGTCACGGGCTCATTGCCGCACTGCTGTCGACCCTGGCATCGGGCGGCACGGTGCTGATTCCAGCTGCCGGGCGGTTTTCCGCGCACACCTTCTGGGACGACGTCCGCGCCGCCGGAGCCACCTGGTTCACCGCGGTGCCGACCATTCATCAAATTCTGTTGGAGCGCACCACAACTGGCGGTCCGCGCGGACGCCCGCAGCTGCGGTTTGTGCGCAGCTGCAGTGCGGCACTCAGCGCCGAGCTCGCGCAGGCGTTGCGCACCGAGTTCGCTGCACCGGTGTTGAGCGCGTACGGCATGACCGAGGCCACCCACCAGGTGACGAGCACGAGAGACGACCAGCCTGTGACGACGGGCCTGGTCGGCCGGTCCAGCGGCGCCGACATTCGGATCGTGGGCGACGGCGGCCGGCCCTGCCCGCCGCAAGACGTCGGTGAGGTATGGCTGCGCGGCCGCACGGTAGTGCGCGGCTACCTCGCCAACCCGGCCGCGACGGCCCAGACCTTCACCGACGGCTGGCTGCACACGGGCGACCTGGGGTCGCTGTCGGAGGCGGGAGAGCTGACGCTCCGCGGCCGAATCAAGGAGCTGATCAACCGGGCCGGTGAGAAGATATCGCCCGAGCGTGTGGAGGCGGTGCTCTCCAGTCACCCGAACGTCGCCGAGGCAGCGGTGTACGGCGTCGCTGATCCGCTCTACGGGGAGACGGTGGCGGCGGTGGTGGTGCCGAGTTGCGCTGGTCCCGTGAGCGCGGACGAACTGGCCGCGTTCTGCCGAGAGCGGCTTGCGCCCTTTGAGGTGCCCGCCAGTTTTCAAGTGACGGATGAGCTGCCGCACACGGCTAAAGGTTCGGTGGATCGCCGCGCCGTGGCCGAACGGTTCCGGCCGTGACCGTACCTTTTGGGTGGGACTTTCCGTACGGCTGGGCGCGCAAGCCCATGCTGGCACGCAACGTGGTGTGCACGTCGCAACCGCTTGCCGCCCAAGCTGGACTGCGGATGCTCGCCGAGGGTGGCAGCGCGGTCGACGCGGCCGTCGCCGCTGCTATCACTCTCACGGTGGTAGAACCGGTTTCCAACGGGATTGGCTCGGACGCCTTCGCCATCGTGTGGGATGGCCATCGCCTACACGGACTCAACGCATCAGGCCGATCCCCTGCGGCGTGGACGCCGGAGTACTTCGGCGACAACGGTGTTCCGCGGCTCGGCTGGAATTCGGTCACCGTGCCCGGCGCAGTGTCGGCTTGGGTGGAACTGCATGCCAGGTTCGGCAGGCTGCCCTTTGCACGGCTCTTCGAGCCGGCAATCGCATACTCCCGCAATGGTTTTCTGGTCTCGCCGACGGTGGCGGCGCAGTGGGCAGATCAGGTGCCGCTGTTCAAGGACCAGCCGGGGTTCGCCGACGTGTTCATGCCCGGCGGTCGGGCGCCGAGGGCGGGCGAGCTCGTCACCTTTCGTGATCACGCGGCCACGCTTGAGAAGATCGCCGCGACCAACGGCGAGGCCTTCTACCGCGGAGAACTGGCGGCGCAACTGGATGCGCATGCGGCGGCCAATGGTGCTGTCATGCGGGCCAGCGACCTCGCCGCTCATCGCGCCGACTGGGTCGACACAATCAGCTGTTCGTACCGCGGCTACACCATCCACGAGATCCCGCCCAACGGTCAGGGAATCGTCGCCTTGATCGCTCTCGGCATTCTCGAACACTTCGAGATGGATTCTGCTCCAGCTGATTCCGCCGACAGTGTGCATTTGCAGATCGAAGCACTCAAACTGGCTTTCGCCGACGCGCAGGCCTATGTCGCCGACATCGACCACATGGCCTTACACCCCGAGCAGCTGCTCGACCCGGAGTACCTCAAGCAGCGGGCCACGCTGATCGACCCGAAGCGGGCGAAGCCGGCGGCCGTGGGAACTCCGAGCGGGGGCACCGTGTATCTCACCGCGGCTGACGCGTCCGGCGTCATGGTGTCGATGATTCAGTCGAACTACATGGGATTCGGCTCCGGTGTCGTGGTACCGGGCACTGGGATTGCGTTGCAAAACCGCGGCGCGAACTTCGTTGCCATGCCAGGACATCCGAATCAAGTGGGCCCGAATAAGCGGCCGTTCCATACGATCATCCCGGCCTTCGTGACAAAGGACGGCGCGCCCGTGATGAGCTTCGGGGTGATGGGCGGCCCGATGCAGCCCCAAGGTCATGTGCAGGTGGTGGTCCGCATCGTCGACCACGGCCAGAATCCGCAGGCGGCCTGCGACGGTCCTAGATTCCGCTGGGTGCAGGGCATGCAGGTCTGCTGTGAACGCGGTTTTCCGCAGTCAACTCTCGACGAGCTGAAGCGGCGCGGACATCACCTGGTCACCGTGGATGACTACAACCAGTTCGGCAGCTGCCAGGCCATCTGGCGGCTCGATGACGGCTACCTTGCGGTCAGCGACCCCCGCCGAGACGGTCAAGCCGCGGGCTTCTGATGTTTGCACTTGCCACATAGCTCTCCGCGAAACCGATGTGGCGGACGGGAGTGGCCCTCGACTAGACGTGAATTGTGCCCTCTGCGGCGGCCAGCGCGATGTCGCGGCGAAAGTGTCCGCCGGGCAAGCGAATCGAATTGAGTATGTCGTAGGCGGCCGAGCGGGCCGCAGCCACGTCAGGCCCTGTGCCCACAACCGACAGCACCCGGCCGCCCGACGACACAATTGCGCCGTCGTCGCGGCGGGCCGTTCCGGCGTGCAATACCCCGTCGGCCTCCGACCCCACGACCACGTCGCCGAGCCGTGGGCGCCCCGGGTAGTTTTCCGCCGCCAGCACCACCGTCACCGCTGCACCGTCGCGCCAGCGCAAATCTCCGAAGTTCGCCAGCTCACCGGTGGCCGCCGCGTAAAGCAATTGGCCCAGCGGCGATTCCAGCAGCGCCAGCACCGACTGGGTTTCGGGATCACCGAATCGGCAATTGAATTCGACCACCGCCGGTCCCTTGGCGGTGATGGCAAGACCGGCGTAGAGCAACCCCCTGAATGGGCACCCCCGCCGGGCCATTTCGGCGGCAACGGGTTCGACGATCTTGCTGACCATTTCACGGTAGACGTCGGGGGGTAGCCAGGGCAGTGGCGCGTAGGCGCCCATCCCGCCGGTGTTGGGTCCGGTGTCGCCGTCACCGACTCGCTTGAAGTCCTGCGCGGCCAGCATGGGGACCACGGTGGGGCCGTCGACCACGCTGAACAACGAAACCTCAGGGCCGTCGAGGTAGGACTCCAACAGCACGGGATGACCCGATTCCAACAGTCCGGCCGCATGGGCGCGCGCCACATCGCGGTCGGGTGTCACGACGACGCCCTTGCCGGCCGCCAGCCGGTCGTCTTTCACCACCCAGGCGGGATCACCCGCGGCCACGCCAAACCGGCTCAGAGCCGCATCCAAATGCGCCGGGTTATCGACGATCTCGCTGGAAGCGGTGCGCACCCCGGCCGCGGCCATCACCTCCTTGGCGAACGCCTTCGAGCCTTCGATCCGGGCGGCGTCTCTGGAGGGGCCGAAGCAGACGATGCCCGCGTCGCGCAGCGCGTCGGCCACGCCGAGCACCAGCGGTATCTCAGGGCCGATCACCACCAGATCGGCCCGCACCCGCCGAGCGAGGGAAACGACGTCGTCGCCGGAGGTGATGTCGACCTCGTGCTGGTCGGCGATCAGCGCGGTGCCGGCGTTGCCGGGAGCAATGGCGAGCGCCTTGACCTGCGGATCTTTGCGCAGAGCCAGCAGCAAAGCATGTTCACGGGCACCGGAGCCGATCACCAGGACGCGCACGACGTCACCCTATCGACCTGACAGCCGCACCGGGGCGGGGGCGGCCATACACTTGACAGCCTAGTGTATGGTCTAAGGCCAAGTGGTCCACGTCACCACGGGGAGGTATCTCGTGACAACAAATGTCTGTCCGTTCGGAGCCGGCTTCGACTTCACGGATCCAGACCTTCTGCAGCGCGGGATGCCCGTCGCCGAGTTCGCGCAGCTGCGCAAGACCGCGCCGGTGTGGTGGAACGAGCAGCCTCCCGGCGCGACTGTCTTCGACGACGGCGGCTACTGGGTGATCAGTCGCCACCGCGACATCAAGGAGATTTCGCGCGACAACGAGCTGTGGTCCACCAACGACAAGGGCGTCGTCATGCGGTTCCCCGAGGGAATGA
>NZ_DASRBZ010000041.1:0-3612 GCF_035653355.1 Mycobacterium sp.
AGGTGAAGGTGTGCTCCGGGTAGCCGCTGTTGGTCGAGGTTCCGCTGGCTTGGCAGTCCTTGGTGCCGCCGCGGCCGTTGGATACCTGACGGCTGATGGAGGCGTCGTTGGCCCCGTTGTGGCCGGGGTCGAGGAACACGATCATGCCGGCGATGTTTGCCGGGACCGCGGTCGCGGGCGGCACCCTCAACGCCGAGAGGACGAGCAGTACACCAGTGGCGATCGCGAACCCGACACGCAGGCAAACTCGTATGCGCACCGCGCCACGGTAGCCCGGGGGCGTCTAGGCTGGGAGTTCCGAACCGCCCAGCAGCGGCAGGCGAAACCAAGTCGAAACCAAGATGCAAGGGGACTGTCATGCAACCTGGAGGCCAACCCGACATGTCGGCGTTGCTTGCCCAGGCTCAGCAGATGCAGCAACAGCTACTGGAAGCCCAGCAACAGCTCGTCAACTCCGAGGTGCGCGGCCAGGCCGGTGGCGGGTTGGTGCAGGTGACCGTGAGGGGCAGCGGCGAGGTGGTGGCCGTCAATATCGACCCCAAGGTCGTCGACCCTGACGACGTCGAGACCTTGCAGGACCTGATCGTCGGCGCGCTGGCCGACGCCTCCCAGCAGGTCACCGCCATGGCGCAGCAAAAGCTGGGGCCGCTGGCCGGGGGAATGGGTAGCGCCCTGGGTTTGCCGGAGACCTGACTTGTTCGAGGGACCGGTCCAGGATCTGATCGACGAGCTCGGCAAGCTGCCGGGTATCGGGCCCAAAAGCGCGCAGCGCATTGCCTTCCACCTGTTGTCGGTCGAGCCGGCCGACATCGACCGGCTTACCGCGGTGCTGGCGAAGGTCCGCGACGGTGTCCGGTTCTGTGCCGTGTGCGGCAACGTCTCCGACGACGAGCGGTGCCGGATCTGCGCGGATCCGCGCCGTGACGCCTCTTTAGTCTGCGTTGTCGAGGAGCCCAAGGACGTCCAGGCCGTCGAGCGCACCCGCGAATTCCGCGGTCGCTACCACGTTTTGGGCGGGGCACTCGATCCGCTGTCCGGCGTCGGTCCTGAGCAGCTGCGGATCCGCGAGCTGCTGAATCGGATCGGCGAGCGCGTCGACGGCGTCGACGTCACCGAGGTGATCATCGCCACCGATCCCAATACCGAGGGCGAGGCGACCGCCACCTACCTCATGCGGATGCTGCGCGACATTCCTGGGCTGACCGTGACTCGGATCGCCTCAGGGCTGCCGATGGGCGGGGATCTGGAGTTCGCCGACGAGTTGACCCTCGGGCGGGCATTGGCCGGCCGCCGCGCCATGGTGTGAACTTCAGGTCTTTTGCGCCGAGCCTGTAGCTACCGTGTGATCCACTCGCACTTCTCCTCGCTAACTACAGGCTCGGTGTCGTGTCGGTGGTCGTTGCCAGCATGTCGCCATGAGAACGGTCTTTCTTGGGAGCGAAGCTTTGGGGCAGGGCAGACTCACGGAGCACGAGCTGCGCCGATGGCACCGGGCGATCTTCCGCGACGTATACGTGCCGTTACGGCATGAGCTAACGCTTCGCGACCGGATTGAGGGGGCGTGGCTGCGGTCGCGGCGTCGGGCGGTAATCGCGGGTACTGCGGCCTCCGCTCTACACGGCGCGACGTGGGTCGATGCTGATATCCCGATCGAGGTTGTCTGGAACTGCACTCGTCCGCCGGTCGGAGTAATCGCACGTGACCAGACCTTGGGCGACGACGAGATCACCCGGGTCGCCGGCCTTCCGGTCACCACGGTCGCGCGCACTGCATACGACCTCGGGCGGCATTTGCCGCGGGAGCAGGCGGTGGCACGCCTAGACGCGCTGATGCACGCGACGCCGTTCTCGGTCGAGGATGTGCTGTTGCTGGCCAAGCGCTACCCAGGTGCACGCGGTTTGCGGCGATTGCGGGCGGCACTACCGCTTGTCGACGGCGGCGCTGAATCCCCGAAGGAGACCTGGCTTCGGCTGCTGTTGATCGACGCCGGCCTACCCACTCCGACGACGCAGATCCCCGTGCTCGACGGCTACTGGCCTGTCGCCTACGTCGACATGGGTTGGGAGAAGTACAAAGTGGCGGTCGAGTATGACGGCGACCAACATCGCAGCAACCGCCGCCGCTACGCCAAGGACCAGCGGCGGCTGCGCAAGCTTGAAGAGATGGGCTGGATCGTCATCCGGGTGATCGCGGAGGACAAGCCCGACGACGTCGTGCGGCGGGTGCGTGCTGCGCTACTCGCCAGAGGCTGGCGGTCCTAGGCGCGTAGCCGCTCGCGGCGCAGCAGGTCCACCTCAGGCAGCTCAAGCGGAGGCAGTTCGCCGACAATCCGACTGAGCAGCAGGTCGGCGAGTTCGGGGTTGCGGGCAAGACACGGTCCGTGCATGTAGGTGGCGACGACGCTGCCTTGCACTGCGCCGTCGAACCCGTCGCCCAAACGATTTCCCGCACCGTTCTTGACCGCACCCAGCGGTGATGCCTCGGCGCCGAGCACCGTGCCGCCGCGGTGGTTCTCGAACCCGGTCAACGGCGCCGTCAACCCGGGCAGCAACGGCGTGCTGACGAGCTCTCCGATGGTGCGCTTAGGCTGCGGCGAGGTGGTCGCATCAAGGAGGCCCACCCCGTCGACCCGCTCACCCGCCGACGTCTCATACCAGTGCCCGAGCACCTGGATGGCCGCGCAGATTGCCAGCACGGGCGCGCCGCGAGCCGCGGCGCGCTGCAGTCCGGGATGCTTGACAAGATGCCTGGTTGCCAGCCGCTGTGCGTAGTCTTCGGCCCCGCCCAGCGTGTATAAATCCAGGCTCTCCGGCACTGGGTCGGCCAGCGTGATCTCGACGATCTCGGCGTCGATGCCGCGCAGCCGCAGCCGTTGCCGCAACACCACCGCGTTGCCGCCGTCGCCGTAGGTGCCCATCACGTCGGGCAGCACCAGCCCGATCCGCACGGTCGAGTCAGCCATAGCGCGCCAGCTTCCGCTGTAGCTGCAGGAATGCGGTGTAGTTGGCGACGACTTCGACGTGTCCGGTCGGGCATGACGCGATGGCCGCCATCGTGTCGTGGACCAGCGTGTGCTGCACACCCGCATACCCCAACCGCACTGCCAGATCGGTGCCCCGCTCGCCAGCCGCTACCACCGACGTGTCTTCGAAGTGCTCGAAGCGCACATCCCACAGCCAGGACAGGTCTTCGCCGTCGGGCACCTGACCGTTGACCGCGATGACCACGCCGGCCGCGTGCTTGTCGACCATCGACAGCGCTTCCTGCCAGCCAGCGGGGTTCTTGGCCAGCAGCACCCGCACGGTGTGCTCGCCGACGCGCACGGTGCGGTAGCGCCCGGCAACCTCGTCGACCCGAGACAGGGCTGCCACCGCGGCCGCCGGATCCGCACCCAACGCGACGGCAGCCGCGACGGCTTGAGCGGCGTTGCCGCGGTTGACGGCGCCGGGCAGGCTCAGCCGCATCGGTATCGCCAGCCCGTCGGGCCCGTAGAGGGTGTCGTCGTCGAACCACCAGTGCGGGCTGGGCCGCTTGAAGTCGGTGCCGGTGGAGTACCAGTGCGCCTTGTCCCGGACGATCACCTCGCCGCTGCGCGGGCAGCTGGTCGAGTCG
>NZ_DASRBZ010000042.1:0-12896 GCF_035653355.1 Mycobacterium sp.
GGCGGTCATCGACGCCATCCGCGAGGCGGCCAGTTCGATGGCCAAGGGTATCCCGTCCAGGCGCTGACAAATCTCGGTGACTGCGGCAGCTTCATCGTCGTCGGCCATCGAGAAGCCCGACGCAATGCCTTGAGCGCGTTCGACGAACAGCCGCACCGCCGCGGAATCGATTCCGGCTGCCGCGTCCAGCGAGCGCACCGGCCGAACCTGTTCGTCGGGGGCTCCGAGTCCCTCGCGGCTGGTGGCCAGGATTCGCACGGTCGCCGAGTGGGCGAGTATTGCTTCGATCAAGTCGGCGGCGGCGGTGAGAACGTGCTCACAATTGTCGATCACCAACAACCGGACCCGGCCCTCTAACGTGGCGGCCACCGACTCAGTGACGGTCTTTCCTGGTTGTTGGATGATGCCCAGCACCGCCGCCACCGCATCGGGCACCGCCGCTGGATCAGTCACAGCTGCCAACTCGAAAAGCCAAACACCGTCAGGAAACTCGTCAGCCAGGTGCGCCGCGACTTCCACCGCGAGGCGGGTCTTGCCGACCCCACCCACGCCGGTCAGCGTCACCAACCGATGCGCCTTGACCGCCGCTTCGATCTCTGCAACCTCGGACTCACGTCCGATCAAGCTGGTGGTCGCGGGCCGCAGATTCCCCGGGGTTGTATCGAGCGCCCGCAGGGGCGGGAACTCTGTGCGCAACCCCTCGGCTTGTACTTGGAACACCCCGACCGGCATCGGTACATCGCGCAGTCGTCGCGGACCCAGATTCACGAGGTTCACTCCGCCAAGCAAACCCGCCGTCGACTCAGCCACGAGAATCTGACCACCATGCCCGGCGGCCATTACCCGCGCCGCACGATTGAGCACTGCACCGAAGTAGTCCCCATCGCGCAGTTCGGCTTCGCCGGTTGCGATGCCCATCCGCACCGGCAACTCCAGCTCCCGCTGTGCGGCCACCGCCGCGTCCACCGCTGACGTGGGCGAGGAAAAGGCAGCGCATACACCGTCACCGGTGTGCTTGAACAACCAGCCGCCATGCGCCGCAATGGCCCCACGCAACACCTGATCGTGGGCGGCCAGCGCCGCTCGCATCTCGTCGGCGTCGGCTTCCCACCGACGGGTTGAACCCTCCACATCGGTGAACAGAAAGGTCACCACCCCTGTAGGCGGCACCCCCGCGGCCACCCGCAAAGGATGTCACATAAAGCCCTGTTCAGGCCGCTATTCGCAACCGACGTTCACCGGCACGTGCGGCGATTCACCCCCCATTCCTTCTCGCCAGCCTAGGTTTGGTTCTTGTGACGACGCTTTCCGATGGTTTTGATGTGCGGCGCAACGCTGGCTGGTTGCCGGCCGAGCAGGATGACCTGGAGTCATGGCTGACCGGTCACCGGCAGCGGGTGAAGGAGCGGGGCGCAGACGTGAAGCTGCATCCCGTGATCACCGAATTTCAGGAATTGATCGACTCTGACCCCGTGGTGCGTATGTACATCGAGCGGATGATTGCCGAGGTGCCGCATGGCCGGTCGTACAGCGAGCGTCACCTCCAGAGCGTCGAGCAGATGTTGCGCTTGATCAACGAGGTGCTGACGATGGCGCCGGAATTCGGCGACAGCATGGTGATGACGCCGCTCGGCGCGATTCTCGACTGGACGATGGGCACTCCCGCCGGGTTTGCCGCGTACCGCGATCCGCGGGTCAACGAGATGCTCAAGAAGATCCTGACCGCATGGTGCGCATTTCTCGACAGCGCCGACTCGCTGTATGTGCTCAATGATTCGCCGTCCGGCTGGAAGTGCGCCGAGGCCCAGCGGGCAATCGGCATCGAACAATTCGAGTATGACCCGGCTGATGAGCACTGGGGCTTTGGGTCATGGAATGACTTCTTCACCCGGCGCTTCAAGGAAGGTCATCGCCCAGTCGCCTCGCCGGACGACGACAAGGTAGTCGTCAGCGCTTGCGAGTCCATGCCGTACCGCATCGCCATGGGCGTCCAGCAACAGGATCGCTTCTGGATCAAAAGCCAGCCGTATTCGCTGCAGGACATGCTGGGCAACGACGACTCCGTCGAGCGTTTCGTCGGCGGCACCGTATACCAGGCGTTTCTGAGCGCGACCGACTATCACCGTTGGCACAGCCCGGTCGGCGGCACAGTTGTGCGAGCGTTCAACCTGCCGGGAACGTACTTCTCAGAGGCCGATACCGAAGGCAAAGAAGCGGTCAATCCGCCGGTCTCGCAAGGCTATTTGGCGCATGTCGCGGCGCGCGCGGTCATCCTGATCGAAGCTGACGATCCGGTCATCGGGCTCATGGCTTTCGTCGGGATCGGTATGTCGGACGTGTCGTCGTGCGTGATCGATGATCACGTCACGCCGGGTCACCACCTGGCGAAAGGTGACGAACTGGGTTACTTCCAGTACGGCGGTTCGACGTACTGCCTCGTCTTTCGCTCCGGCGCCATTGCCGACTTCGCCGTCGCGGCCCTTCCCCAGCCGGACAACCCCAATGCGCAGCTCGTGCATGTCCGCTCGAAGGTCGCGATCGCCAACACGTAGGCTTGATGCTCTGGCGGCGTCGGTAACCCCTTCATTTGAACCAGTCACCCACAGGAGCCATCACGTCAAGCGCCCGACCCAACATGCTGCAGTACATCGCGTACTCGTACACGCAGCGACGCTTGCCCGACTCGATGCGCGATTGGGTCGCCGACGATTTAGCCGGTAAAGGAGCGGTCCGCCGGTTCATGTTCCGGGCGGCGATTCCGCCTCTGTTGGTCCTCGCACCGTTCTGGCTGCTGCCCGCCGAGAACGCGCTGTACGTGCACTTGGAGATGACGGTGCCCATCTATGTCTGGGCCTTGTTGGTTTCACTTGCGCTGAACAAGGTATGGCGGCGCCACCGGCTGGCACAGCATGGACTGGACCCGAATCTGGTTGATGCGATCAGGCGCCAAAAAGACGCAAAGATGCACGAGAACTACATTCAGCGCTACGGCCCGCGCCCCCAAGAGGCCGAGTGGCAGGCGAACAGCAATCCGTTCTTCTAGATCACCGGCTGAAAGCAGACCAATCGATACCGATTGATTGCAGGTAGATTCGCGAGCATTCGGAACCCCGTTGAGCCGCTACAAACAGCTCGCTGGGATCAGAGCTGTATTTGACGTCCACATACTGGGTGACTGTTGTATCACTCTGCGGGACGCGTGGTGTCTCACCATCGGAAATCGTTGCCGCATAATCGCTTAGGTGCAGTGTGCAAGTGTCGCGTTCCGCGCTTCGCTCACCTATTTTGTCGCCGACTTTGACTTCGACACCAAGCTTCGTGGGTCCAACACGACGGGCAGCGTCGACCTCAGTCTCGTTTTCTTTCAACGTTATTGCCGGAAACCCCCACAGCCCAGCCAGCGGCCCGTCCTCGTCCTCGGGACGTTTGACAATCAGAAACTCAGCTTTATCGTTCTTGATTACCAGCGCGACAGAATGCTTGTGCGGCTTCATTGCTGTGATTTTATGAGTAACTTGTTAGCGTGCCCAGGGCTTGAGTCCTGTCGGCGGCTGCCGATGGGAGATTAACCACGATGAAGGT
This sequence comes from Mycobacterium sp., assembly GCF_035653355.1. Classification (GTDB taxonomy): domain Bacteria; phylum Actinomycetota; class Actinomycetes; order Mycobacteriales; family Mycobacteriaceae; genus Mycobacterium. Next base: position 3,583 of record NZ_DASRBZ010000042.1, read on the forward strand.
CGCGATCCTCGACGACTACCAGAACGTCGCGCTAGCCATGGCCGACTGGTCAGCGGTCGCGGCCCGGGCCGAGATCAGCGTCTTCCACGACCATCTCGCCGATCCGGACGCCGTCGTCGAGAGACTGGAACCGTTCGACGTGGTGTGCGTCATGCGCGAGCGGACACCGTTGCCCCGCAGTACCATCGAGCGGTTGCCGCGGCTCAAGATGATCGCTTCCACCGGGCCGTTCAACGCCTCCATCGACGTCGCGGCCGCCGAGGAGCGCGGCATCTATGTGAGCACCACCGGCGGCTACCTCGAGTCCACGGTCGAGTTGACTTGGGCGCTCATCCTTGCCGCCGCACGCAACATCGTGGACGAGACGCTGTCCGTGCGTGCCGGCGGATGGCAGACCTCGGTTGGCCGTCAGCTCGGCGGCGCGGTGCTCGGCGTGCTCGGCCTGGGCCGCATCGGCACCCGGGTGGCACGGGTCGGCGCCGCCTTCGGCATGCACGTCATCGCGTGGAGCACTAACCTGACGCCGCGAGCCGCCGAACAGGCCGGGGCCACGTACGTCTCCAAGGACGAACTGTTCAGCCGGGCCGATGTGCTCACCATCCATCTGGTGCTCAGCCAACGCACCCGCGGCCTGGTGGGCACCGCCGAACTTGGCCTGATGAAGCCGTCGGCGTTGCTAGTCAACACCTCGCGGGGGCCAATCGTGGACGAGCAGGCCTTGATCGAGGCATTGCGGTCGGGTGCGATCGCCGCTGCGGGACTCGACGTGTTCGACATCGAACCACTGCCGCCCGGGCACCCGTTGCGCTCGCTGGACAACGTGATCGTCACCCCGCACATCGGCTACGTCGCCGACCGGGTCTACCGGACGTTCTATGGCGAGGCCGCCGCCAAGATCGCCGGCTGGCTCGCTGAGCTCAGCGGGCCTGGCAGCTGAGGCGTCATCTGTTGGCGCCCGGCGTGCTTCCATCCTGCCGATCACCAGCATCACAATCGCGGCGAGCGCCCAGCCCAGCAGGATGTCGATGACGTAGTGCTCGGCCGAGTACACCAGAGCAAACGCCATGGTCACCACGTAAGCCAGCAGCAGCGCACGCCAGCGCCACCGGACCCGGCGCCACAGGAACATCGCCACCAGCGCAGATAGCCCGGCATGCAATGACGGAATCGCGGCCACCAGGTTCACGCTGGCCTGTCCCGAGTCGATCAGGACTCCTGCTGATTGCAGGTGCAGCGTGCCCCAGCCGCGAGTGGAGATCCGCTCCACGAACTGGTTGGCGCCCGGCTGGCTCAACTGCATGGCACCCAGCAGCCCGCCGTCGGGAACACCAGCCGGGTGCCGGAACATGCATGCCGGGTAGGACGGGCGATCGGCGACGTCGCTGGCGGTGCAGCGGGCCGCCGCCCAGGGCGGCGCCGCCGGCAAGACGACATAGACGACCAGCGCTGCAAACGACAGCGTGAGAAAACGCCACGTATACGCTTTCCATTCGTCTCGGTCGCGCAGCCACAACAACCCGGCGACCGCATACGGCACGACGAAAAACGACATGTAGACCGTGCTGATGATCACTTCCCACCACGGTGGCTGCGGCATCTTGAGGTGCTCCTGCAACCAGACGGTCGGCATGACCCCGAAGAACAACCATCGGTCGATCGCCGGCTGCAGCTGCCAGAGAGTGGGTGCCCCGACCAATGTCGCCGCGCCCCGGCTCAAGTCGTACAGCAGCAGCACCACGGCGAACGGCAGCCAGTCCCGAACCACCAGCAGCACCTTGCGGCGCCGCCCGATGCTCGCGGCGATCAGTCCGGTGGCGATGTAGACCAGCAGCCACTCGCGGTTGAATGCCACCCCGGCAGTACAGCTGCGGTACACCACAACAAGCGCCCAGGTCGTGACCGCCAGGCGGCGCGCGATGGTCAGTCGACGGTCTTGGGGCGTGGCGGTGTCAGGTTGTGGTTCTGTCGAGCCAGCGTGTCGGCCGCGTATACGTCGAAGGAGCCTGGCGACTACGGACTGTGATTCGCGCCTGAACACCTCGGTGTTGCGGTCGGTCGTTAATGGCACCAAAGCAGACTTCCCACCCACGATGGAACACACGCGGGTCCATCTTGCCTTGCCCGACGGGCGCGTTGTCACCCGACATGCCGGATCGGTTCAGGCGCGGTTTGCCTATGCGTTACCTGTGCGCCGCGGTGCAGCCGGTGATCGTGTGTCCGACTCATCCGATGGGTGACGACTCAGGTGTGCCGTTGGTGCAGGGCACGCACCGTGTCGATGGTGTCGGCCTCGGCTGGGCCCTTGTCGTCGCGGTAGCGCAGCACCCGCGCAAAGCGCAGCGCCAGCCCGCCTGGATACCGTGGCGAGACCTGGATTCCGTCGAATGCGACTTCGACGACCTGTTCGGGTCGCAGCTGCACGACATAGCTGTCCGTCGGGCCAGTGGCCAACTGCAGAAACCGCTGGGTTTGCCACTCGAGCATGGCGTCGGTCATCCCCTTGAACGTCTTACCGAGCATCACGAAGCCACCGGTGGCCGGATCCCGCGCCCCGAGATGGATGTTGGAGAGCTTTCCGAGGCGCCGCCCTGAGCCCCACTCCACGGCGAGCACGACCAGGTCGAGGGTGTGCACCGGTTTGACCTTCAGCCACGCCGCGCCGCGGCGGCCCGCTTCGTACGGCGCGGTCGGCGACTTGGCCATCACCCCTTCGTGGCCGGCGGCCAACGTCGCGTCCAGGAAGTCGGCGGCCGCAGACCGATCCGAGGTGAGCAGCCGATCGACGCGGTGCCGGGGTGGCACGATCTCGTCGAGTGCGGCGATCCGGTCGCTGGTCGGAGCGTCGAGCAGGTCGACGCCCTCGCAGCGCAACATATCGAAGAAGAACACCGACAGCGGCTGTGCGGCGCGGGCGGCCGCGACGTTGACCGAGCGCCCGAACCGTGACGCCGTCACCTGAAATGGGTGTGGCCGGTAGTCGGCCCGCAGCGCGATCGCCTCGCCGTCGGCGATCAGCTCGCTGACCGGCAAGGCCAGCGTCGCTTCCACCACCTCGGGCAGCCGGGCGGTGACGTCGTCGAGGCTTCGGGTGTAGACGGTGACCTCGTCGCCGGCCCGGTGAATCTGCACCCGAGCCCCGTCCAGCTTCGCCTCGAAAAGCGCTGTGCCGCCAAGTCTTTCGAGCGCATCGCTGATACCGGTCGCCGTCTGCGCCAGCATCGGACCTACTGGCCGGCCCACTCGCAGCGTGAACGCTTCCAGCGCCGCGGCCCCGCCGGTGAGTCCGGCTGACGCCACCGCGGGCAGATCGCCGCCCAGCATCGCCGCGCGACGCACCTTTTGCGGCGGGATCCCGCTGGCGCTGGCGACGGCGTCGGCCATGATGCCGGCCAGCGCGCCCTGGCGCAGGTCACCGCTGAGCAGCCGCCGCAGAAAGGTCTGCTCGGTCTCGGTCGCGGCGGCGAACAGCCGGGCGACGAGATCTGCCCGCCGCGCCTGTGACCCCTTACCGGATACTGCGCCGATCTCCGAGAACGCGGCATCGACCTCGGCCACCGTCAGCACCGGATGCGCTGCGGGTGGCGGTAAGGAACGCAAAGCGGCCCAGCCGACGCCGATTTGGCGTTGCGGGAGTTCGCCGGAGAGCCAGGAAACGACGATCGCGACCAGCCGGGGATCGGGCGCGGCGCGGTCCAGCAGCTCGGCGATGCGCGCGACCTTGGCGCGGCGCGCAGATGCACCGGCCACGTCCAGCGACGTGGCTGCCACGTCGATCAGCAGCACAGCTCAGCTTTACACGGCTGGCGACAACTGCTAAGTCGGCCCGCGATAGCGTGCTTGAGACCCGGGGCGATCAGACCCGATCGGACGAGGAGGTTTGAATGGAGATCAACGGCAAGAAGGTGGTCGTCATCGGCGGCGCCTCCGGTATGGGGCGGGCCAGCGCCGAACTACTGGCCGCGCGCGGCGCCAGCGTCGCGATACTTGACCGCGAAGGTTCCGACGGCAAGGAAGTTGCCACTGCGCTCGGCGGGCCGTTCTACGCGGTGGACGTCACCGACTTCGCCGGCACGGAAAAGGCGTTACAGGCCGCGGTCGACGATCTCGGCGGACTGCACGTGAGCGTGACGACGGCCGGCGGCGGCATCGCCAAGCGCACGCTGACCAAAGACGGTCCGCACGATCTCGAATCGTTCCGCTCGGTCGTGGATCTGAACCTCATCGCCACCTTCAACATCAGCCGGCTGGCGGCCTGGCACATGAGCAAGAACGAACCCGAGGACGAGGAACGCGGCGTCATCATCAACACCGCCTCGATCGCGGCGTTCGAGGGCCAGATCGGCCAGGTCGCCTACACCGCGGCCAAAGCGGGCATCGCCGGCATGTGCCTGACCATGGCGCGTGACCTCGGATCGCTGGGCATCCGGGCATTGGCGATTGCGCCCAGCCTGTTCGCGACCGGGCTGACCAAGGGCATTCCGGACGAATATGCCACCGCGCTGACCAAAGACGCCGCGTTCCCCAAGCGCCTCGGCCGGCCCGAAGAGTTCGCCAAACTGGTTGCAGCCATCGTGGAAAACCCGATGCTCAACGGACAATGCCTGCGGCTCGACGCGGGACAACGATTCGCGCCCAAGTGATCTCGTCACCGCCGAACAGAAGCCAGGGTCGCGATCTTCAGCCAGATCGCAGCCGTGGCTGCTGCTTCGTGGCGCTGACCGGCAGCTAGGCGATTAAGTACACTCAAACCACCGCCCGTCCCGCCAAGGAGGAGGGCCCTCGAATGGGTATCGCACTGACCGACGACCATCGCGAACTCGCCGAGGTGGCCCGCGGGTTCTTGACGTCCCAGAAAGCGCGCTGGGCCGCCCGGGCCCTGCTCGATTCGGCTGACGAAGCTCGACCGCCGTTCTGGCATGAGCTCGTCGAGCTGGGCTGGCTCGGCCTGCATATCGACGAGGAGCACGGCGGGTCTGGGTACGGCTTGCCCGAACTGGTGGTGGTGATCGAGGAGCTGGGCCGGGCGGTGGCGCCGGGACCGTTCGTGCCGACAGTGATCACGTCGGCGGTGATCGCGCACGCCGGGACTGCGGAGCAGAAGGCGCGGTTGCTGCCCGGACTGGTGGACGGAAGCGTCATCGCCGGCTTCGGCTTGGATAGCGAAGTCGCCGTCGAGGGCGGGGTCGCCAACGGCGAGGCCGGCGTCGTGTTGGGCGCGGGGCTGGCTGACCTGCTGCTGATCGCCGCCGGTGACGACGTGCTGCTGCTGGACCGCGGCCGCGACGGCGTGTCGGTGCACGTACCCAAGAACACCGATCCCACCCGGCGCTCCGGGCGCGTCCTGTTGAAGGATGTCAGCGTCGGCGTCGACGACATCCTGGAGGGAGCCCGCGAATCGGCGCTTGCCCGCGCGCGAGTGCTGACGGCCGCCGAAGCGGTCGGTGGGGCAGCGGATTGCGTCGAGGCGGCCGTCGACTATGCGAAAGTGCGCCAGCAATTCGGCCGCACAATTGCGACCTTCCAGGCAGTCAAGCATCACTGCGCAAACATGTTGGTGGGCGCTGAGTCCGGGATCGCCGCGGTATGGGACGCGGCCCGCGCCGCCGGCGAGAATGAAGAGCAATTCCGGCTGATGGCAGCAGTCGCTGCGGCGCTGGCCTTTCCGGCCTATGCGCGCAACGCCGAACTCAACATTCAGGTGCACGGCGGTATCGGGTTCACCTGGGAGCACGATGCGCATCTGCATCTGCGCCGTGCTCTGGTGCTTAGGGCCCTGTTCGGCGGTGACGCGCCCGCAGGAGATGTCTTCGACCGCACCGCTGCTGGCGTCACCCGCGCCAACAGCCTGGACTTGCCGGCCGAGGCCGAAGAGTTGCGCAAGCAGATCCGCGCCGATGCCGCCGAAATCGCCAAGCTGGATAAGAAGAATCAGCTGGGGAAGCTGATCGAGACGGGCTACGTCATGCCGCACTGGCCCAAGCCCTGGGGGCGGGCCGCCAACGCGGTCGAGCAGCTGGTGATCGAACAAGAGTTCACTGCGGCAGGCATCAAGCGGCCCGACTACTCGATCACCGGATGGGTGATCCTCACGCTGATCCAACACGGAACCGATTCGCAGATCGAACGATTCGTGCTTCCGGCGCTGCGCCAAGACGAGGTCTGGTGCCAGCTGTTCTCCGAGCCTGACGCCGGGTCCGATGCGGCGGGTATCAAGACCCGCGGCACCCGGGTCGAGGGCGGCTGGAAGGTCAACGGGCAGAAGGTGTGGACCAGCGGCGCACAGTATTGCCGTCGCGGCTTAGCCACCGTGCGCACTGATCCGGATGCGCCCAAGCATGCCGGCATCACCACGATGATCATCGACATGAAGTCGCCTGGCGTAGAGGTGCGGCCGCTGCGTCAGATCACCGGTGGATCGGAATTCAACGAGGTGTTCTTCAACGACGTGTTCGTCCCCGACGAAGACGTCGTAGGGGAACCCAACGCCGGATGGACCGTGGCACGAGCGACCCTGGGCAACGAGCGGGTCAGCATCGGCGGCGGCGGCTCGTTCTACGAGGGCCTCGCGCCGCAGCTGGTGCAGTTGGCTCAAAAGCACGCAGACCGCTTGGGGGGCGCGGCGATTCGCGTCGGCACCTTCTTGGCGGAGGATCAGGCGCTGCGGCTGCTCAACCTGCGCCGCGCCGCCCGCAGTGTCGAGGGCGCGGGTCCTGGGCCGGAAGGCAATATCACCAAGCTGAAGTTGGCCGAGCACATGGTCGAAGGTGGCGCGATTGCCTCCGCGCTTCTAGGGCCGGACATCGCGCTGGCCGAAGGTGCCGGCGGGCTGATCGCGCGCATGGTGATGGGCGCCCGCGGTATGGCGATCGCCGGCGGGACTTCGGAGGTGACCCGCAATCAGATCGCCGAGCGGATTCTCGGTATGCCGCGCGACCCGTTGATCAAGTAGGGCTGTGGCTGCGCGAGCAGACGCAAGAGACCTTCAGAATCAAGGGGTTTGGGTGCTTTTGCGTCTGCTCGCGCCGGTGACCGGTGCGAAAACTGGCATAAACTGCGCGTCGGGGCCGGTGCCCTGTGGCTCGAATCGGACTTCGACGGGCATTCCGCACACCACCGAATCAGGGTCGCAGTCAACGATATTGCTGGCAAGCCGCAATCCCGGCTGCTCGGCGAGCTCGACGATCGCGATCACGTACGGTGTGGGCACCGCGGGGTTATAGGGATGGAAGTTCACCGTGTAGGTGAACACCGTGCCGCGGCCAGACACCGGCCGGCCGACCAGCGCGCCGCCGCAGTGCGGGCACTGTCCGGGCGCGGGACGAATCCACCGCGCGCAATGGTCGCAGTACTCGATAAGCAGTTGCCCGTCGGCGTCGCGTGCCCACACGGCGCGGTCGCCAGGAAGCATGCGCGGAGGAGGCGACGATTGCGGCTCTGTCGACACGCCCAATACAGTACACTCTATTCCTCGTGGGCTTTGGCGGGCGGAGCTGATGCGGTACTTCGAGAAGGACGCGATCCTGTCGGGCGTCGGCATTTCGCGAATCGGCCGGCGCACCGGCATTCCCGGGCTTGAGCTCACACTGGAAGCAACGCGCGCAGCGATCGACGACGCCGGCTTGACGCCCCGTGATATCGACGGTATCGCCACCCTGGGCGATACGCCGGCCGACGAGGTCAGCGCCGCGTTTGGCATCGAACCCGCTGATTGCGGAACCGGGTTCGGCACCGGTGGGCTGTTGAGTCCGGTGATGTCGGGCTGCCTGGCGGTGGCCGAGGGCCGGGCCCGCCACGTGCTGGTCTACCGCACCGTCCAGATGATCGGGGGCACAGTGCCGACGTCGCCGTCGTCGGCGAATGCCCCTCGGCCCGCGCTGGCGCGGATCGTCGAATCGCACGGCGACGGTGATCGACCGCTTGTCGGCCCGATGGACGATGTGGGCGAACTCGTTGCAGCGCATGCTTATTCGGCGGCTAACTGGCTGGCGCTGAACTGCCGGCGTCACATGCAGCTGTATGGAACCACCAAGGAGCAGCTGGGTTGGCTTGCCATCAACAGCAGGCGCAATGCCGCGCTGAATCCGCTTGCGGTGTACCGCGAGCCAATGACGATGGACGATTACCTGGCGGCGCGGCCGGTGTCCTCGCCGTTCGGACTGCTCGACTGTGACGTGCCTGTCGACGGCTCGATCGCCGTGGTGGTGTCGGCCGCCGAGTATGCCCGCGACTGCCCCCACCGCCCGGTGGCGGTCGAGGCGATCGGCGGCTCCAACGGCGCCGGTGGCTGGTTCCACCGCGACGACTATCCGAAGATGGCGTCGGCAGACGCTGCGGCGCAGATGTGGTCGCGAACCGATCTGCGGCCCGAAGATATTCAGCTTGCCGAGTTGTATGACGGGTTCACCTTTCTCACGTTTGCCTGGCTGGAAGCCCTCGGCATATGCGGCGACGGCGAGTCCGGTCCTTTTGTCGAGGGCGCCACTCGGATCGCCCGTGACGGCGAATTGCCGTTGAATACCTACGGCGGCCAGTTATCTGCCGGGCGCATGCACGGCTACTGGGTATTGCATGAGGCGTGCCTGCAGCTGCGCGGCGATGCCGATCAGCGACAGGTGCCGAGGCGACCTGAGGTAGCCGCGGTGGCGGTGGGCGGCGGCCCGATCGCCGGCTGCATGCTGCTGACATGCTGAGCTCTCTTGCGGCAGAGGATGGCAGCTGAGCCGCGGATGGCCGGTTCGGCAACCGGTTTGGGATCCGACACGCAGCAGCCGGACAAACGGGCCGTGAAGATCGCTCGCCGCATCGAAGCCGATATCATTCGCCGTGGTTGGCCGATCGGCGAATCGTTGGGCTCCGAACAGGCTCTGCAACACCGCTATCGGGTGAGTCGCTCCGTCCTGCGGGAAGCCGTTCGCCTGGTCGAGCACCACCGTGTCGCTTGCATGCGTCGTGGGCCCAACGGCGGGCTATTGGTCACCGAACCCGACGCAGCACCGGCAACACGGGCCGTCGTCATCTATCTCGAGTACCTCGGTGTCACGCTCGGCGATCTGCTCAACGCGCGTCTACTGCTGGAACCGTTGGCCGCGGCTCTGGCCGCAGAGCGGATCGACGAGGTCGGCATCGACCGGCTCCGCGGAGTTCTGCAAGCCGAAGAGCACCGAGCGTCCGCAACTTCCCGGGATGAATTCCATGTGGCACTTGCTGCGCATTCGAAAAACCCGGTGCTGCAACTGTTTATCGATATCTTGATGCGGCTGACTGTGCGGATTGCGCACGGTTCGCGGCCGGATACCGACCGCGAGGCCGCTGAG
>NZ_DASRBZ010000043.1:0-4458 GCF_035653355.1 Mycobacterium sp.
GAAGCGCTCGCCCTCGCCGTTGAGCAACCGACCGCCTTCGCCACGCACGGCTTCGGAGATAAGAATGCCCAGCCCGGCCAGGCCGGTCGGATGGAACTGGTGAAACTCCATGTCCTCCAAGGGGAGTCCCTTGCGGAACACGATGCCGATGCCGTCGCCGGTCAAGGTATGCGCGTTGGAGGTGGTCTTGTAGATCCGGCCCGACCCGCCGGTAGCGATCACGACGGCCTTGGCGTGGAAGACGTGGATGTCGCCGGTAGCCAGTTCGTACGCGATAACGCCGGTGGCTACGGGGCCGCCGCGGGTCTGGGTCAGCGCCAGGTCGAGAACGTAGAACTCGTTGAAGAATTGGACGTCATGCTTGACGCAGTTCTGGTACAGCGTCTGCAGAATCATGTGGCCGGTGCGGTCGGCGGCATAGCAGGATCGGCGTACCGGGGCCTTGCCGTGGTCGCGGGTATGCCCGCCGAAGCGGCGCTGGTCGATGCGGCCCTCGGGGGTGCGGTTGAACGGCATCCCCATTTTCTCCAGGTCCAGCACCGCGTCGATGGCCTCGCGGCACATGATCTCGACCGCGTCTTGGTCGCACAGGTAGTCGCCGCCCTTGACGGTGTCGAAGGTGTGCCATTCCCAGTTGTCTTCTTCGACGTTGGCCAGCGCCGCGCACATTCCGCCCTGGGCGGCGCCGGTGTGGCTGCGGGTGGGGTAGAGCTTGGTCAGCACGGCGGTGCGCGCGCGGGGTGCGGCCTCGACAGCGGCCCGCATGCCGGCGCCGCCGGCGCCGACGATCACCACGTCGTAGCGATGTTGGTGGATCATGAGACGTTGGGGTCGAACGTCAGCAGCACATAGGTGCCCAGCACCAGCGTGAACACCATCGACACCACCAGCAGCGAGTTCAGCCAGAACCGGGTGGAGTCCTTGCGGCTGTAGTCGTCGATGATGGTGCGCAGCCCGTTGCCGCCGTGCAGCTGTGCCAGCCACAACAGCAGTAGGTCCCAGGTCTGCCAGAACGGCGAATGCCAGCGCTGGGCCACGTAGTTGAAGTCGATGCGGTACACACCGTCGTCCCACATCAGCATCACGAACAGGTGGCCAAGTGCTAGGAACACCAGCACCATGCCGGAGAACCGCATGAACAGCCAGGCGTATTTCTCGAAGTTGGGCATGCCTGAGCGCCGGCGGGGTGCGCGCGGATTGTCCAGGCCGGCGGGGCGATCGTGGTTGCGGGTCAACACCGGGGCGGGCCGGGGCGCGGTCATGCGAACCGCCCCAGGAAGTGGAGGGCCAGCACGACCGTGGCCGGAACCATGACCAGCAGCCAGACGACGCCGATGACCCACAGCATCAGCCGCTGGTAGCGGGTGCCTTGCCACCAGAAATCGATCAAGATGACACGCACGCCGTTCAGCGCGTGATAGAGCACCGCAGCCACCAGCCCCAGCTCCATCACGCCCACGATCGGTGATTTGTAGGTCTCGATGACCTCGTTGTAGGTCTGCGGGCCCACTCGCACCAGCGCGGTGTCGAGCACGTGAACGAACAGGAAGAAGAAGATCGTCGCGCCGGTGATGCGGTGCAGCACCCACGACCACATACCGGGGTCGCCGCGATACAGGGTCCGCACCGGCCGTGGGCGCGAGGATCCTTGTGCCGGCGCGGCAGACGTCGTCGTCATAGGTCCTCCCGTTATGGTGCCGACCCGCTGCGCTTGCGATCGGTACGCAGTGTCTAGCCGGGCAATTCAATCTAGACCTATTTGCCGGGTCGGATAACGGCTAAGCAACCAGCGGCACCCGCATCTGGCGCAACGTTAAGGTGACGTTCGGGGTTGATCGACGGCTGGACGGGGCTGCCCTATGTGTTCAGAACAAGGCGGGCATCGCTGACATGACCGACGCAATTGAGTGGAATATACTGCGGGACAAGGCGGTCCAAGCAGCACACCGAGCCTACGCACCGTATTCGCGGTTGCGAGTGGGCGCAGCGGCACTGGTCGACGATCGCCGCGTGGTCACCGGATGCAATGTGGAGAATGTCTCATATGGCCTAGGTCTCTGTGCCGAATGCGGAGTGGTCAGCGCCCTGCATTCGACCGGCGGCGGCAGGTTGCTCGCCGTAGTGTGCGTCGATGCGAGCGGGACCCTGCTGATGCCCTGCGGGCGCTGTCGGCAGCTGTTGTTGGAGCACGGCGGTCCCGATCTGCTCATCGACCACCCCGCCGGACCGCGCCGGCTCGGCGACCTACTGCCCGACGCCTTCAGCCCCGACGACCTTCCACACCAATAGCCGTGAGCGACTCCACATTCGACGCGCCCACGGTGATCAAGACCAAGCGCGACGGCGGCCGGCTTTCCGACGCCGCCATCGACTGGGTCGTCGACGCCTACACCCACGGGCGGATCGCCGAAGAACAGATGGCGGCGCTGCTGATGGCGATTTACCTGCGCGGCATGGACCACACGGAGACCGCCCGGTGGACCGCGGCGATGCTGGCCTCCGGCGAGCGGCTGGACTTCAGCGATCTGAGCATGCCGACCGTGGACAAGCACTCCACCGGCGGAGTTGGCGACAAGATCACGCTGCCCCTGGTGGCCGTCGTCGCCGCATGTGGAGCCGCCGTGCCCCAGGCATCCGGGCGCGGGCTCGGCCACACCGGCGGCACTCTCGACAAACTGGAATCCATCGCCGGGTTCACGGCTGATCTGTCCGCCGGCCGGGTGCGCGAACAGCTCCGCGAGATCGGCGCGGCTATCTTCGCCGCCGGCCGGCTGGCGACCGCCGACGCAAAGCTCTACGCACTGCGCGACATCACCGGCACCGTCGAATCGCTGCCGCTGATCGCCAGCTCAGTGATGAGCAAGAAGCTGGCCGAAGGCGCCAGCGCACTAGTCCTCGACGTCAAGGTGGGCTCCGGCGCGCTGCTGAAATCAGAATCGCTCTGCCGTGAATTGGCGCAGACCATGGTGCGGCTGGGCGGCGCGCACGGCACGCCGACCCACGCGCTGCTCACCGACATGAACCGCCCACTGGGTACCGCCATCGGCAATTCGCTGGAAGTCGCCGAAGCCCTCGACGTGCTGGCCGGCGGCGGACCACCCGACGTGGTGCAGCTAACCGTGGCGCTGGCCACCGAGATGCTTGAGCTCGCCGGCATCGACGCACGCGATCCCGCAACCACCCTGCGTGACGGCACCGCAATGGATCGTTTCCGCGCGCTGGTGGCCGCGCAGGGCGGCGACTTAGCGGCACCGTTGCCGCTGGGCGCGTGTTCGGAGACCGTGACCGCCGACCGGGGCGGCACAATGGGCGACATCGACGCGATGGCGATAGGGATGACGGTGTGGCGGCTCGGCGCGGGCAGAACCCGCCCGGGTGAACGGGTGCAACCCGGCGCCGGCGTACGAATCCATCGCTGTCCCGGTGAACCGGTCGCGGCCGGTGAGCCGCTGTTCACGCTCTACACCGACACCCCGGAACGCTTCGGCGCCGCGATGGCCGAGCTGGACGGCGGCTGGAGCGTCGCCGACACGCCACCGCCCCAACGGCCCCTGATCGTCGATCGGATCAAAGCATGACGACACCGCTGACCCTGGACATGATCAGCAAGGCGCCCAAAGCGCTGCTCCACGATCACCTTGACGGCGGACTGCGCCCGGCCACCGTGCTCGACATCGCCGGCGAGATCGGCTACGACGACCTGCCCGCCACCGACATCGACGAGCTGGGACGGTGGTTCCACACCCGGTCCTACAGCGGATCGCTGGAACGCTACCTCGAACCGTTCGCGCACACCGTCGCGGTGATGCAGACCCCTGAAGCGCTGCACCGGGTCGCCTATGAGTGCGTGGAGGACCTGGCCGCCGACAACGTCGTCTACGCCGAGGTGCGCTTCGCCCCCGAGCTGCACATCAATCGCGGGCTGTCGTTTGACGACGTGGTCGATGCGGTGCTGGCCGGTTTTGCCGACGGCGAGAAGGCCACGGCCGCCGAGGGCCGCACGATTGCGGTGCGCTGCCTGGTCACCGCGATGCGCCACGCGGCGCTGTCCCGCGAAATCGCCGAGCTGGCGATCAGGTTCCGCGACAAAGGCGTGGTTGGTTTTGACATCGCGGGCGCGGAGGCGGGCTATCCACCGGCCCGGCACCTGGACGCATTCGAGTACATGCGAGACCACAACGCCCGCTTCACCATTCATGCCGGCGAGGCATTCGGGCTGCCGTCCATCCACGAGGCGATCGCCTTCTGCGGTGCCGACCGGCTAGGGCACGGAGTGCGGATCGTCGACGACATCCACGTCGACGACGACGGCACGGTACGGCTTGGCCGACTGGCTGCAATATTGCGAGACAAGCGAATTCCGCTGGAGCTGTGCCCGAGCTCCAATGTGCATTCCGGTGTCGTCGACAGCATCGCAGAGCATCCGTTCGATCTGCTGGCCCGGGCACGGTTCCGGGT
>NZ_DASRBZ010000044.1:0-9561 GCF_035653355.1 Mycobacterium sp.
GATCATCCCATGCCGAGCATCTTGCAGCCACATTCCACAGGCTCCGATCGGCCAACGTCATCGGGGTGTGCACCGCTGTCGTGCTGCGCTAGCGTGGACACCATCAAATCCACGCGGGAGCGCACGCCCAGTGCGCTGAGAGGACGGCTGGGGCCGTCGACCGTACGAACCTGACCGGGTAATGCCGTCGTAGGGAGATGCTCATGACCTCTGTTTCAGTCGACCCGTCCGTCACTACCGGCCCCATCGCGGGCAGCACCAAGATCTACCGCGACGTGGACGGTATCCCCGGCGCCCGGGTGCCGTTCCGGCGGGTGCACCTGTCCAATGGCGAGCATTTCGACCTTTACGACACCTCTGGCCCCTACACCGATCCCGACGCGGTGATCGACGTACACCGCGGGCTGCCATCGCGCCCAGGCGTAGTGCGCGACCGCGGCACCCAGCTGCAGCGGGCCCGCGCCGGGGAGATCACCGCCGAGATGGCGTTCATCGCCGCCCGCGAGGGCATGCCCGCCGAACTGGTGCGCGACGAAGTGGCCCGCGGCCGAGCGGTCATTCCGGCCAACCACAACCACCCCGAAAGCGAGCCGATGATCATCGGCAAGGCGTTCGCGGTCAAGGTCAACGCCAACATCGGCAATTCGGCGGTGACGAGCTCGATCGCCGAAGAGGTCGACAAGATGGTGTGGGCCACCCGCTGGGGCGCTGACACGATCATGGATCTGTCCACCGGCAAGGACATTCACGAGACCCGCGAATGGATTCTGCGCAACTCGCCGGTCCCGGTCGGGACGGTGCCGATCTATCAGGCGCTGGAAAAGGTCAAAGGCGATCCAACTCTTTTGACGTGGGAGATCTACCGCGACACGGTGATCGAGCAGTGCGAGCAGGGTGTGGACTACATGACCGTGCACGCCGGGGTGCTGCTGCGATATGTGCCGCTGACGGCCAAGCGGGTCACCGGCATCGTGTCGCGCGGCGGGTCGATCATGGCGGCCTGGTGCCTGGCACATCACCAGGAGTCGTTCCTGTACACGCATTTCGAAGAACTGGCCGACATTTTCGCCCGCTACGACGTGACGTTCTCGCTGGGTGACGGGTTGCGGCCCGGCTCGATCGCCGACGCCAACGACGCCGCCCAGTTCGCCGAGCTGCGTACCCTGGGCGAGCTGACCAAGATCGCGAAAGCCCGTGGCGCGCAGGTGATGATCGAAGGCCCCGGGCACATTCCGATGCACAAGATCGTCGAGAATGTGCGGCTCGAGGAGGAGCTGTGCGAAGAGGCCCCCTTCTATACGCTGGGCCCGCTGGCCACCGACATCGCGCCGGCCTACGACCACATCACCTCGGCGATCGGCGCGGCGATCATCGCCCAGGCCGGCACGGCGATGCTGTGCTACGTGACGCCCAAGGAGCACCTCGGCCTGCCGGACCGCAAGGACGTCAAGGACGGCGTGATCGCCTACAAGATCGCCGCGCACTCCGCCGATCTGGCCAAGGGCCATCCCCATGCGCAAAAACGCGATGACGCGCTGTCCACCGCTCGGTTCGAATTCCGCTGGAACGACCAGTTCGCGCTGTCGCTGGACCCCGATACCGCGCGGGAGTTCCACGACGAGACGCTGCCCGCCGAGCCGGCCAAGACCGCGCACTTCTGCTCGATGTGCGGCCCGAAGTTCTGCTCGATGCGCATCACTCAGGATGTCCGCGACTACGCCGCCGCCCACGGCCTGGAAACCGAAGAAGACATCGAAGCTGTGCTGGCTGAGGGGATGGCCGAGAAGTCGCGCGAGTTCACCGAGCACGGCAACCGGGTGTATCTGCCCATCGCCCAGCGGTGACCGCAAGCGCGGCGGAGCCGGTCGAAGCGGGTCGCCGCTCATCGAGCCCAGCGGTGACCGCAAGCGCGGCGGAGCCGGGCGAAGCGGGTCGCCGCTCATCGAGCCCAGTGACGTTCCTGCCCCTGCCGCCGCCCGGTGAGACGCCGCGACGGGTGCTGACGATCGCCGGCTCGGACTCCGGTGGCGGCGCCGGCCTGCAAGCCGACATCCGCACCTGCGCCTTGCTCGGCGTGCACGCGCTGTGCGCGGTGACCGCGGTGACGGTGCAAAACTCGGTCGGGGTCAGGGGTTTTCACTTGGTTCCCGACGGCGTCATCACCGCCCAGATCGAGGTGGTGTCACACGATATCGGGTTTCACGCAGCCAAGACCGGCATGCTGGCATCGCCCGAGATCATCGAGGCTGTCGCTGCCGCCTGGCGAGACCACGGCCCGGATGTGCCGCTGGTGGTCGACCCGGTGTGCGCGTCGATGCACGGTGATCCGCTGCTCGAGCCCAGCGGACTGGAAACCCTTCGGGCCGAGCTGTTTCCGCTGTCGACGCTGGTGACACCCAACCTGCACGAGGTACGGCTGCTCGTCGATATCGAGGTCGTCGACCCGCAGTCACAACGGGAGGCGGCCCGTGCCCTGCATGGGCTGGGGGCGCGGTGGGCGCTCGTGAAGGGCGGCCACCTGCGGCCGTCGGAGTCCAGCACCGATCTGCTGTTCGACGGCAACGACTTTCACGAGTTCGATTCACCGCGGGTGGATACCGGCCACGACCACGGCGCGGGCGACACACTGTCGGCCGCGGTGGCCTGCGCGCTCGCACACGGCTACTCGGTTCACGACGCGGTCGCGTTCGGAAAACGCTGGGTGACCGAGTGCCTGCGCGCCGCTTATCCGCTCGGACACGGCCACGGCCCGGTGTCTCCGCTGTTTCGGCTGTCGTCGTGAACCTCGACCAGATCGCCGGTGTCGCCCATGAGCCCACCGGCGCAGCATCGGCCTACCCAAACGGAATCGTGGTGCTGACCCACGGCGCGGGCGGTAGTCGCGAATCGTCACTGCTGCAACAGGTTTGCGACGAGTGGGCACGGCGCGGCTGGCTCGCGGTGCGCTACAACCTGCCCTACCGGCGGCGTCGGCCGACCGGCCCCCCGTCGGGCTCCGGCAGCGCTGACCGCGCCGGGATCGTCGAGGCGATCGAGGTGTGCCGCGGCCTTGCCGACGGGCCACTGATCGCCGGCGGGCATTCCTACGGCGGCCGGCTGACCTCGATGGTGGTGGCAGACGGTTCCGCGCAGGCGGACCTGCTGATGCTGTTCTCCTATCCGCTGCATCCGCCGGGCAAGCCGGACCGTGCCCGCACCGAGCACCTGGCCGCCATCGCGATGCCGACGGTGTTCACCCACGGTACGTCCGACCCGTTCGGCACGCCCGACGGGATACGCGCTGCCGCCGCATTGATACCCGCGCCGACACAGGTCCTGCAGATCACCGGGGCCCGACACGACTTGCGCTCCAAAGCCGTCGACGTGCCCGCGCTCGCGGTCGATACGGCACTGCAGCTACTGCGGTCCTGAGTGACACCAGCGCCGAGTATCGGTGCTGCCGTTGCGGATCGCTCCTCCGCGTCGCCCACCGGACGACTTAGGCGTTCACGGCTTCCCGCTGCGCGGTCTTGTCATCGATGGGCTGGTGCCCGTTACCGTGCGCGACGGTGATCTTGCGGGGCTTGGCCCGCTCGGCGACCGGGATGTCCAGCCGCAAGACCCCGTCGTGGTAGGACGCCTCGATCCGGTCGGTGTCGAGGTTTTCGCCGAGCACCAGCTGCCGACTGAACACTCCTCGGGGCCGCTCCGCGGCCAGCATCTCGTGGTTCGGGTCCACGCGAGGACGCTCGGCCCGCACCGTCACCACATTGCGCTCGATGCCGAGGTCCAGCGAGTCTTCCTCGATCCCCGGGAGGTCGAACTCGACGACGAACTTGTGGCCCTCACGCCACGCGTCCATCGGCATGGCGGATGGGCGGGCCGCGGTGCCGGGCACTTGCTGGGCGAGGCGGTCCAGCTCCCGGAACGGGTCCGTACGCATAAGCATCATGGTCACCCCTAGCTCCAATCTGACGTCCACTTCGGCATAAATCTGTGCCGTGTGATACAGATTTGATATAGCACTGATGCGAAAGCAGCGCAAGTGTGGTAAATAGGTTTTCTGTGAGGGACTCTAATGGTGCTGCCATGAGCGATCGACCCGTGCCCGGGGGTGTGCCCGCACCCGACCAGGGCGTGTACGGCATTTCCGTGGCCGCTGAACTGTCCGGGGCGGGCGCACAGTCACTGCGGCTCTACGAACGCCACGGCTTGGTCACCCCGGCCCGCAGCGAGGGCGGAACCCGCCGCTACAGCGCCGAGGATCTGGCCCGGCTGCAGCGGATCACCGAATTGATCGCCGCCGGCGTCAACCTCGCGGGCATCGCGCGAATCCTGGACCTGGAGGACGACAACGCCACCCTGCGCGCCGCCAACATGCGGCTGAAATCCGGCAAGCGCAGCCGAAGCGGCGGCGCCAATACTCGCCGCAGCAAGACCGCCGAGGACAAAAGCCCCACTACATAGCGCCACCGGGCGGTGTACCGGAGCTTCGTTGGCGGCCCGTATCATCGACCTTGACCGTTAGCGCGCCTTTGGGAAGCTTACTCACGAGTAAGGTACGGTTCGTTATATGAACACCGAGCACTTCGACGTCGTGATCGTGGGGGCGGGCTTCGGTGGTATCGGGGCAGCCATCCAGCTCAAGCGGCTCGGCTACGAGAATTTCGTCATCCTCGACCGCGAGGCCGATCTGGGCGGAACCTGGCATGTCAACCGCTATCCCGGCCTGGCCGTTGATATCCCGTCCACGACGTACTCGTATTGGTTCGAGCCGAATCCGTACTGGTCGCGGTTGTTTGCTCCGGGCTCGGAGCTCAAGCAGTACGCCGAACGGGTCGCCGACAAGTACGACGTGCGCCGTTACATGCGGTTCAACGCGGCCGTCGAGGGCGCCCGTTGGGACGAGGACGCGCAGCGTTGGCTGGTGGAGTTGGATGGCGGTGAAACGCTGGCCACTCGGTTTTTGATCACTGCTACTGGCTTTCTGTCTCAGCCGCATATGCCCGACATCCCTGGTATCACCAGCTTCGACGGCAAGATCATCCACACCACGGCGTGGGATGACAGCTACGACTTCGCGGGCCGTCGGGTCGGGATCATCGGCACCGGCGCGACCGCGGTGCAGTTGATCCCCGAACTGGCCAAGCAGGTCGCCGACCTGACCGTCTACCAGCGCACCGCGATCCACGTCGTGCCCAAAGTCGATTTCGCAATTCCGCCCTGGCTGCAGAAGGTATTCGCCCGGGTGCCGTTGGTGCACCGAGCCTTCCGGCTGGTCACCGACACCCTTTTCGAGCTGGGGACGGTCACTGCGGTGCTGCACTACCGCCAGTTCCGGCGGCTCAACATCGCCGCGGCAGACCTGGCGAAAATCAACCGCTTCGTCTCGGTGCGTGACAAGGAACTGCGCAAGAAGCTAACACCCGACTACGACTTCGGCTGCAAGCGGCCGACGTGGTCAAACGACTACTACCGCACCTTCACCAAACCGCACGTGCATCTGGAGACTAACAGCATCGAGCGGATCGAACCCGACGGCATCGTCACCGTGGACGGCCACAAGGCTCACATCGACACCCTGGTGCTGGCGACCGGGTTCGATCTGTGGGATGCCAACTTCCCGGCCATCGAGGTGATTGGCCGAGAGGGCAGAAACCTCGGAAAGTGGTGGCGTGAGAACAGGTTCCAGGCCTACCAAGGGGTGTCCATCCCGTATTTCCCCAACTACCTGAGCCTGGCCAGTCCATTCGCTTTTTCCGGGCTCTCGTTCTTCAACACGATGGAATACCAGATGCGGCACATGGACCGGCTGTTCGGCGAAGTGAAGCGCCGGGGCGCAACTACATTCGAGGTCACCGAAGAAGCAAACACGCGTTTCCTGGACCGGATGACCAAGGCGCTCGACAACTCGGTGTTCTACCGCGGTGACTGCGCCACGTCGCGGTCCTACTACTTCAACCACCACGGCGAGGCAACCCTGCTGCGACCCACGTCGAGGCGCAACGCGGTCCGGGAAGGGTCGCGTTTCCCGTTGAGCGACTACACGATCGCCTAGGGAACCGAAAGACCCGCAGCTGGACCGTCGTCGGGCTGATCGGCTACCTGGCGTATCTGGCCGGTAACGCTATCCGCAATCGCCAAACAGCGTAGCCTGCATCAGTTTTCGCACGCACGCCTGCGCGTATGCCGACTCGTCGGAGGCGGTGTCGGTCAAATTTTCGTAGTGGACCAGCCGCCCCAGGTCGACCACCAATGCCATCGCGGCGTGCACCAAAAACCGTGCCTGCGTTACGGTCACCGATTCTCGCGTAGAGGTCAGCAGCTGCACCCAGGAGTCGATGGTCGATCGCTGTACGTTGCGCAGCAACTCCTGGTCAGCCGGTGACAGGTTGACCCGCTCGGTGTAGTAGATCGAGGCCAGCTCCGGGTTAGCAAATGACGTTGCCACGTAAGCCTCGATCAGCAGGTTCAGCACCTCACGGGGTTCCGCGAGACCATCCATCGCCGCCGACAGCTGGGCAGAGACCCGGTCGGCGGCGCGGCGCAGACCGGTCGACAGGATCTCGGCCTTACCGGAGAAGTACCGGTAGATGCCTGATACCGGAATGCCGACGGCCGCGGCGATCTGGGCCATGCTGGTCTCTGGATAGCCCTTGTCGTGAAACAACACCATCGATGCGTGGAGCAACGCCTCGTAGACACCGGCGTCCGGGGAGAAGATCCGCCATGCTGCCGGCCGCTTGATGGCAGTTGCCGGGCCGGGAAGCTCCGCGGCCAGCACCGCCGTGGCGGCGACTCCGATCACCTCGCGGATCTGATCAGCCGGTAGCCGTACGCGGTGGTCGACGATGCTGCCGATGACGCTAAGCAATCCGGACGACAACGTCCAGCGCTCTCGCGATCGGAGTGACGGCCGAATCGCGGTGAGCGGCCGCTGAATTCGGCGGTTGACCACCCGCAATTGGTCCATCAGCTGCGACTCGTCGTCGCCGTGCAGGTAGCGCGCCTGCCACCGGTACAACCCACCGGACTGCCGGTTCAGCAGAGTCACGTCGATGAGCGCGTGGATCAATCGGTCCAATGTCGCCGTCGGGTCGGCGTCGACCGGTTCACCGTCGACGAAGTCGGTGCAGTCGACCAGCTGTTGCCCGAGATTCAGAACAGCGCCGCGGAACAGGTCGTATTTGTTCGCGTAGTGGCGGTACAGCGCGGCAGCTGAAATCCCCACTTCGGCGGCGATCGCCTCCATGCTCACCGCGTGATAACCCAGCGCGCTGAACGACTCAGCTGCCACGCGGGCGATCTGAGCCTTGCGGTCCTTGGGCCGCCGCCGAACCACCGGTGGGTCCGCGGCGGCGCGAGCGGTGGGCATCGCCATACCCTAACGCGGCGATTGATGCCTCGAAGACCTACCGAAGAGTCAGAATCGTCATTAACATAAGCGGTGCTTGCTTGGCTTCGCAGAGGTCTGCGTAAGCGCGGATGTGCTAGAGGACCCGTCGGAGGGACGGCCATGCTGGAGAAAGCTCGCCGAGTGCTCGGCTTCCAGCTCACGATCGCCGAACTGATCGGCATCGCGTTGATCCTTGGGGCGCCATATCTACTGATTGGCACGATTTGGTCGACCACCCATACCGAGCATTTGCGCCACATGCACGGCATTGATCTAGTGGTGTCGTTCCTCGGCTCCATCGTGAGCTGGCCGGTGCTGTTGTTCGCCAACGTCTGCATGACATGAGCTCTTCCGCTAACGGCAGCGGCCTATCCGGATTCACATAGTTCCTGGAAGGAGGCAGGTGCGCGATCGTCAATTGCTTGCCGGTCTCGCGGGCACACTGCTGGTGGCGTTGGGGCTGATGGCACTGTGGTGGCCGGTCTACATCGACCAGTACGACCAGTACGGCGTCCAAATCAGCTGCGGCAGAGGGTTTAGCGCCGGTATCTCACCGGATGCTCTCGCCGGCCCCGAGGGCCGCCACGTCGTCGAACGATGCGGGACCGCGCTGCTGCTGCGTCGCGTTTGGGCGATCCCGGCCGCGGTCCTCGGGTGGCTACTGGTCACCGCTTTCCTGATCGCTTGGGTGCACCATCAACCGAAACCCGAGGACGAACCCTCGCTTTCGTAGCGGGAACGCGCGTCATCGTCGATGCCAGCCTGGCCGCCGGTATCTAGGCCATAACGGTATTCCAGGTCATGTCTCAGCGTCATCCCGCAAGACGTCGCCCGTTATTTCCAGCGGCCAGCGACGCGGACATTTGTCAGACCCCGGTGGCATACTCGCACACATGTTCGATGACGAGGCGCGGTTGGCGGTGATCGCCCGCTTCGATGAGATGTGGGAGCGGCGTCACCCCTCAACCACACCGGAATCGACGGCGCTGGTGGATCAGATCTGTGCGGCCTCGCGGGCGGAGAATCGGGCGGCGGCCGCGCAGCTGACCGCGATCGGGCAGTTGTTCGGCTACCGGTTGTCGCGGTGTTCGGAAAGCGAGGAGTGGGCGATCGACACCGAGGAGGCGGTGGCCGCGGAGGTCGCCGCGGCGTTGCGGATCAGCCAGGCAATGGCGGGCAGCCAGCTGCGCTATGCCCGGGCCATGCGTGAGCGGCTACCCAAGACAGGCGCGGTGTTCAAAGCGGGCGATATCGACTATCGGCTGTTTCAGACGATCGTGTTTCGCACCGATTTGATCACCGACCCCGACGTGCTGGCCGCCGTCGACGCCGAGCTGGCGATCAAGGTGCCGCGCTGGCCGTCGCTGACCCGGGGCCGGCTCGCGGCCCAGATCGACCAGATCGTCGCCAAGGCGGATGCCGATGCGGTGCGCCGACGCACGGGACGCCAGGCCGACCGGGAGATCTGGATCGGTCCTCGCGACGAAGGCGGGATGTCGGAGATCCACGGCACACTATTCAGCATCGACGCGCAGGCGTTGGATCGGCGCTTGGATGCGCTGGCCGCCACGGTGTGTGATCAGGATCCGCGCAGCCGCGCCCAGCGCCGCGCTGATGCGCTGGGGGCGCTGGCGACCGGCGCGGATCGGCTGGGCTGTCGCTGCAGGCGCGCCGACTGCGTGGCCGGGACGCGGCGGGCGGCCTCGCCGGTGACAATTCACCTGATCGCGGAGCAAACCAGCATCAATGGCAGCGGCGAGGCGGCGGGGTCGCTGGTGGCGGCCGATGGGCTCATCCCACCGGAACTCCTTACAGAATTGGCCAAGTCAGCCAAGCTGGTGACGCTGGTGCATCCGGGCGACGCCCCGCCGGAGCGGGGGTATGTGCCATCGAAGGCGCTGGCCGATTTTGTGCGCTGCCGGGATCTGACTTGTCGTTGGCCCGGCTGCGACAAGCCGGCTCGGCAATGCGACCTCGACCATACGATCCCCTACGCCCAGGGTGGGCCGACGCATGCGTCGAATCTGAAATGTTATTGCCGTACCCATCATTTGGTGAAGACGTTTTGGGGCTGGCGGGAAAAGCAGTTGCCCGACGGCACTCTGATCTTGACCGCGCCCTCAGGGCACACCTATGTCTCCACCCCGGGCAGCGCGCTGCTGTTTCCCGGCCTGTGCCGGCCCACC
>NZ_DASRBZ010000045.1:0-13001 GCF_035653355.1 Mycobacterium sp.
GCGGGCAGCGGACGCTTCGACCAGTCGGCCGCACCGTGCCCCTTCGCCAGGCCCAGCCCGAGCAGCCGCTGCACCATGGCCGCCAGGTTGACCCGGTCGAAGCCGGCCAGCCGCCCGGCCAGCTCGGTGTCATACACCGCCGGCGGACGCATGCCGAGTTCGGCCAGACACGGCAAATCCTGATCGGCGGCGTGCAATATCCATTCGTCGTCGGCCAGCACCTCCGTGACGGGCCGCAGCGCGGTCAACGGGTCGGTTCCGTGGCTCACCGGATCGATCAGCACGGTGCCCGCACCGGCGCGGCGAATCTGGATCAGGTAAGCCCGGTTGGAGTAGCGGAAGCCCGACGCCCGCTCGGCGTCGACCGCGAACGGCCCGCGACCGCTGGCCAACTGGTCGGCGGCGGCGGCGATCTGCCCGACGGTCACCGAAAGATCCGGTACTCCGTCGGCCGGATGCAGCAGTGGCGTGGGCTCGGCCTCGATGCTGGGCTGATCGGTTGCCGCTTCGGACATGTCAGGCGCGGGACCGCGAGCCCAGGTCGGTCACCCCCACCGGTGGCAGTCCCGCGGCGTGCTCGAGCACCTCACAGAACGCCTCGACGTGGGTGCCGATTTCCGGGGTGGTCGCCGTCCACGACGCCCGCAGCTCCAGCTGGTGGGCGCGCGGCGGTCCGGAGATGTCGCCGTAGCGCACGGATGTCGTAGCGGTGACGGTACCGCCGAGTGCGGTGACGTGGTCGGCGCGGGTGTCCAGCGCGTCGACCAGCCAACTCCACGCCACTTCGGGGAGCAGCGGGTCGACTGCCTCGCTGGCGTCCAGGTCGGCCTGGATGTAGGCGACCAGCCGCATGGTGCCGTCCCAGGCGTCGGATCCCTCGGGGTCGTACAGCAGGATCAACCGCCCGAAGGCATCGCCTTCGGATCGCTCCGGGACGATGTCGAGCTCGGGGTGTTTGACCTCGGCGCCCAGCGCGTAGCTGAACGGCGCGAGGCGCTGCGGGGGCCGGATGGGGCCGAGTTCGATTTCAGCGCGGACGCTGGCAGCATTCATCGCGGCCACCGCCTCGCGGAATGCGGCCGGTTCGAGGGAGGTCAAGCGCCGCTCCTCCTCATCGCTTCGATCTGCGTCGTCGCCGGCCGAGGTAAAGCGCCGCACCTCCCCACCGCTGGGCCTTACGTCGTCGCCGGCTGAGGCTGCGCGCCGCTTCTCCGCATCGCTGCGCTCTGCGTCGTCGCCGGCGCGGGCCACGTCCATTGACGCTAGACCTATCAACCGACACCCGGGAACAGGCTCGCCGGTTGTACCCGCGGGCGGGGCGAGCAAAGCCGTCACGGCTGCAGCTGACGGGCCTCAGGATCGGCGCTGAACCGCGGCGCGCGCTTTTCGCGGTTAGCGGCCAGTCCTTCTTGCACGTCGGGGCCGCTGAACCCGATGAATTCCAGGCCCAGGGCCGTTTCGAACGCGGGCGCGAACATGCGGTACCAGTGGTTGAGGCTGTGTTTGGTCCACCGGATCGCGGTTTGCGCTCCGCGCGCCAGATCCTCGGCGATGCGAGTTGCCGTGGAAAGCACGTCGTCGTCGTCGACACAGGTGGACACCAGCCCGATGCGCTCGGCTTCCTCGCCGGTGAGCGGCTGGCAGGTCAGCAGGTAGTACTTGGCCTTGGCCATGCCGACCAGCAGCGGCCAGCAGATCGCGGCGTGATCGCCGGCGGCCACGCCCAGCTTGGTGTGCCCGTCGATGATCTTGGCGCTGCGCCCGGCCACCGAAATGTCGGCCAGCAAGGCCACCACCAGCCCGGCGCCGACTGCTGGCCCGCGAATCGCTGACACGACCGGCTTGTCGAAGTTGACCATGTTGAGCACCAGGTCGCGAGCCTCGCGCATGATGCGGATCCGGTCGGCGAAATCGCCCATGGTCTCTTCGATCAGGTCGAAGCTGCCGCCGGAGGAGAACGCTTTACCTTCGCCGCGCACCAGCACCGCACGCACCTCGGGGTCACGCTCGATCTCCGGCCAGATGTCGGCGAGGTCCCGGTGCATCTGCGGGCCCACCGAATTGAGGCCCGGCGCATCGAGAATCACGTGCAAAACGCCGTCGGTGCCCGGTTCGATACGCAGACTTGGGAACTCGTCGTACCTGACAGGGGACTGGCTGACTGGCATACCGACGAGGTTACGCACGCACAGAGCTGGCCCTTGCACCACCCTTCGCGTCGACGTCGCCGCGGATGATTCGTTCGGCCAGCCGCGAGGCGAGCGCCATGATCGTCAACGCCGGATTCGCGCTGCCTTGCGTCGGACACACCGAACCGTCGGCGATGAAAAGGTTCGGCACCGCCCAGGTCCGCTGGTTGGAGTCGACGACGCTGCTGTCAGGGTCGCTGCCCATCCGCGCGCCGCCGATGAGGTGGGCGAAGCGTTTAATGGTCAGCACGTCTTGGGCGTTGGCGGCATGCAGGATGTTTGCGATCACCTTCGTGGAGTACTCCATGTTGGCCTTGTCGTTGTCGCATAGCGAGTAGTCGAACCGGGCGACCGGCAATCCGTATTGGTCAGTCTCGTCGGCCAGCGTCACCCGGTTGTCCGGCATCGGAAGCAGTTCGTTCAGCACGCCGATGGTGGCCCAGTGGTTGTAGTCCCGCATGTATTCACGCAGCGATGCACCCCAATGTCCGTCGGCCAGCACGTGTTCGGCCCAGGCGATCGGCATCGGGGAGACGGTCTGGACGGAGAACCCGCGGGCGAAGCCGCGGTCGGGATCTGTCTCGTAGAACTGCTCGGACGACACTTCCGGCGGCGGCGCCTTGTACATCCGCAGTTCCTCGGGCCAGCGGCCCGCACTTTGGGTAGCGCCCTGAACCATAATGTAGCGCCCGACCTGTTCGTTGTTGTTGCACAACCCATTCGGAAACCGGGGACTCTGCGAGTTGAGCAGCAACCGCGGCGTCTCGATTGAGTAGCCCGCTACTGCGACGACTTTGGCGCGCTGACGCCGTTCTTGCTGGCTGCCTTCGGCGAAATAGGTTACCGCACAGGCATTCCCGCGCTCGTCGAGCTCAATGCGAGCGGCCATAGAGTTCGCCCGGATCTCCACCCCGTGGGCGAGCGCGTCGGGCAGATGGGTGACGAACGGGCTGGCCTTGGCGTTGACCTTGCAGCCCTGCAGACAGTAGCCACGGTAAATGCAGTGCGGCCGGTTGCCGAAGGTGCCGTTGACGATGCCGACCGGGCCGACTCGCATTTCGATGCCGAGCTTGATGGCGCCTTCCCACAGCTTCAGCGCCGCACCCGTCACGGGATGCGGCGAGAACGGATACCGGTGCGGGTATCCCCACGGCCAGTCCTGGCCGGCGACCGGCAGCTCTCGCTCAACACGCTCGTAGTGGGGAAGCAGGTCGGCGTAGGTGATCGGCCAGTCGGCGCCGACCCGGTCACGGCTGAAGGTTTCGAAGTCGCTGGGGTGAAAGCGCGGTGTGTATCCGGCGTAGTGCACCATCGATCCACCCACGCCGCGGCCAGAGTTGTTCTTTCCCAGCTCCTGCGGGTCGTCGCCGCCGATGATCCGCTTCTGCGTCCAGTACAGCTCGTGTGAACCGGCCTCGTCGGAGACCCAGTCCTCGTCGGGATGCCAGAACGGGCCGGCCTCCAGGATCACGATCCGCCAGCCGGCGCGGGCCAGGCGTTGGGCCAGCACCGAGCCGCCCGCGCCAGCGCCGACGATGACCAGGTCGACCTCCTCGTCGTCGTGATATCGGCGCATGGTTGCCTCGCCGGGCAGGTCACGGGAGTGCACGTCGAGCAGGAAGCGGGAATCGTTCTCGGTTGGTCCGACCGCGCCTTTGAGCACTGTGCGCCAGAAGTCACGCATCGAGCTCTCCTCGCTCGATTGTCTTGACCGGGTCCTCGGAAGTGGCGCCCGGGGTCTCGAACGGCTCACGTGAACCGATACCGCCGAGCCGCATGAAGCCCCGGGGGTAGGCCGGGCCGCCAAACCCGATCTCGTTCCATGCCCATGGATGGCTGTAGAAAGCGCTCAACGCCATCCGCATCACCACCGACCAGGCGCGGGAGATATTCAACTTCTCCCAACTGCCGCCGTACAACTGCTGATGAGCGAATCGCTCTACGACGGACTGGCGGGTTTCGGGCACGGCCTCCGCGAAGGACTTGGCACCGGCGTCCCGGGCCGCCTCGTCCAGACCGGCCAATACGAGGCGCCAGGTGTCGCGGTCGTCGGGCATGTCGGCGTACTGATAGCCGTCCAGCTGTCCGTCGGCGAGTTTGGCGTCGACGAATTCGGCCACCGGTATCCGCGGTTCGGCATCCTGGGCGAGCACGGTGTCGCAGAATGCGCGCAAGGTCAACTCCTCGACAGAGTCGAAGAACCGCAACGGGCCGGGCTCCTCCAGCCGGGCCAGCACGACTTTCTTCGTGGCATCGTCCCAGCTGTCGACGGTGGACAGGACGTCGAAGTCGGGGTAGCGGCCGATCATCTGCGGTGTGATTCCGCGACGCTGGCGCGGTAGCCACGACGGGTGAAGCGGCTTGCCGCCGGGTCGCAGGTTCGGCAGGTGCTCGCCTTTTGAGATATCAGGCCGGTCAGACATGGGGCGCTCACTTCTCGCGGCGCAAGATCGCTGCCAGCAAGCCCATACCGCCGACGATGCTCATCAGCCCGGGTGCGGCGATGGGCGGGCCCATCGGCACGTTATAGCTGGCCATCCGCCAGCCGCCGGGCCGCCGCGACACCCCCCGCATATGCAGGTACTGGCCCATCAGCCCGTTGGCCGCGTACACCCCGGCGGTGATCGGCAGCCACCGCTTGGCCCAGCGCTTCGAGAACACCCCGCCCACCCCGGCAACGACCACCGGCGGCGTCACCACGATCGGACTCCACATCCACTTGTTGCCGAAGCTCGCTTTGTAGTGCTCCAGGTAGATCTCCGCAGTTGTAATCACCGCCGCGAATGCCGTGAGTCCGGACAACGACCGTTCGAAGCGCCCGTGGGCAACATTGCGCAATGCCCGATCGATGAAGTACTCGACTTCGCCGACCACCTCTCCGGCAGTTCCTGATTTTTCCTTCAGCAACATCGACCGCTTCCTTTCCTGCCGTCAAAGCGGAGACCCTCCGGCCGCCGTACGCCACATTCCCCAAAACGGCGGCCCGCACACTTCTCTGTCGGTGGCGGTGGGCCACCGCCGCGCCGTGGCAGCATTGAGCGCGATGACTATTCGCCGCGACCTTCCCGGGTCGCCGTATTTGGCCGCAGCCACTGGGCGCAAACCGCATCGGATCCCGGTGTGGTTCATGCGGCAGGCCGGCCGCTCCCTGCCGGAATACCGGGCGCTGCGCGAGCAGCACAGCATGATGGCGGCCTGCTTCAACGCCGAACTCATCTGCGAGATCACCCTGCAACCGATCCGCCGCCATGGCGTCGACGCCGCGATCCTGTTTTCCGACATCGTGGTGCCGCTGCGCGGCGCCGGCGTCGAGCTGGACATTGTTCCCGATGTCGGACCGGTGATCGCGGCCCCGGTGCGTACCGCGACCGACATCGCGGCGTTGAAACCCCTTGAGCCGCAAGCTGTTCAGCCAGTGGCGGAGGCGGTGGCGCTGCTGGTGGGCGCACTTGGCGATGTCGCGCTGATCGGTTTCGCCGGCGCACCGTTCACGCTGGCGTCCTACCTGGTGGAGGGCGGCCCGAGCCGCCACCATGCCCGCACCAAGGCGATGATGCTGGCCAATCCGGACGCCTGGCACGCGCTGATGGGCAAGCTGGCCGACCTGACCATCGCGTTCCTGCGACTCCAGCTCGACGCCGGAGTGGACGCCATCCAGGTGTTCGACTCGTGGGCGGGGACGCTGTCGCTCGCGGACTATCGCGCCTACGTGCTGCCGCACAGTGCGCGGGTGTTCGCCGCGCTGACCGACTACGGCGTGCCGATGACGCACTTCGGGATCGGCACCGCCGAGTTGCTGGGCGCAATGTCTGCTGCCGGTGCCACGGTGGTCGGCGTCGACTGGCGGACCTCATTGACCGACGCCGCGGCGCGGGTCCAGCCGGCCACCGCGCTGCAGGGCAACCTCGACCCGGTGGTACTGCTGGCGGGCTGGCCGGTGGTGGACCGCGCGGCGCGGGCGGTGGTCGACGACGGGCGTCGCGCGGTCGACGCCGGCGCGGCCGGGCACATCTTCAACCTCGGGCATGGGGTGCTGCCCGAAACCGATCCCGGGGTGCTCACCGAGTTGGTGTCGCTGGTGCACTCGCTATGACGTCCCGCTCGTATTGCGTTGTCGGAGGCGGGATTTCGGGCTTGGCGGCGGCTTATCGGTTGCGCGCTTTAGCCCACGACGCGACCATCACAGTGTTCGATCCGGCCGATCGCCTCGGCGGCGTGCTGCGCACGGAGCGGGTCGCTGGCCAGCCGATGGACGTGGGCGCCGAGGCGTTCGTGGTGCGCCGCCCGGAAGTGCCGGCGTTGCTGGCCGAACTCGGACTTGCGGATCGGCAACTGGGCACCACCGGCGCGCGGCCGCTGATCTACAGCCGGGGCCGGTTGCACCCGCTGCCGTCAGGCACCGTCGTCGGTATTCCGTCGTCGGCGGAATCCATGGCGGGGCTGGTCGACGAGGCGACCGTCGCGCACATCGCCGAGGAACCGGGCCGCCCACTGAACTGGCGCCGCGGCGACGACCCAGCCACGGCCGCCTTGGTCTCCGACCGGTTCGGCGAGCAGGTGGTGGCCCGGTCGGTCGATCCGCTGCTGGGCGGGGTGTACGCCGGTTCGGCCGCCACTATCGGGCTGCGCTCGGCCGCGCCCGGACTGGCGAAGGCTCTCGACTCTGGCGTCGCCAACCTGACCGATGCGGTCCGGGCGGTGCTGCCCGGAGTCACCAGCGGCCCGGTGTTCGGCGCCGTCGACGGTGGCTACACGGTGCTTGTCGACGAGCTGGTCCGCCGCAGTGGGCTGCGCTGGGTGCAAACCGCGATCGAGCGCATCGAGCCCGCCGAGCCGGGCTGGATGCTGAGCGACGACACCGGCGCCACGTGGCGCGCCGACGCTGTCATTGTGGCGGTTCCGGCTCCGCGGCTGGGCAACCTCGTCGCCGGGATCGCCCCTCGTGCCGTGGCAGCCGCGCGCCGAATCGCCAGCGCGTCATCGGTGGTGGTCGCGCTGGCAGTGCCGCCCGACACCGGGTTTCCGGAGCACTCCGGTGTCCTGGTGGCCAACGGGGAAGCATTGCACGCCAAGGCGATTACGCTGTCGTCGCGAAAGTGGGGCGGCGGCGGGGACGTCGAGTTGGCTCGGCTCTCGTTCGGGAGGTTCGACGACGAGGCGAGCCTGCGCGCCTCCGATGACGAGCTACTGGCTTGGGCCCTGGCGGATTTGGCGACTGTGTTCGGGCTGCCGGTCGAGCCGGTCGACGTTCGGGTCCAACGCTGGGTCGACGCGATGCCGCAGTACGGCCCGGGTCATGCCGATCTCGCCGCCGAGGTGCGCGCCGGGTTGCCGCCGACGCTGGCGGTGGCGGGTAATTACCTCGACGGTATCGGGGTGCCGGCGTGTATAGCCGCGGCGGGTCGAGCGGTGTCGGAGCTGCTGAGTGCCGGCGTGGCACGATAGACCCATGGCCCGCCTGGACTACGACGCCCTCAACGCCACCATCCGCTACCTGATGTTTTCGGTGTTCTCGGTGCGGCCTGGGGTGCTCGGCGACGAGCGCGAGGCAGTCGTCGACGAGACCGCCACCTTCCTCAAGCAGCAAGAGGAACGCGGCGTGGTGGTGCGCGGCCTCTACGACGTCGCCGGTCTGCGCGCCGACGCCGATTTCATGATTTGGACGCACGCCGAACACGTCGAAGCGCTGCAAGCCACCTACTCCGATTTCCGGCGCACCACCGCCTTGGGACGCGCCTGCACACCGGTGTGGAGCAGCGTCGCGCTGCATCGCCCGGCGGAGTTCAACAAAAGCCACATTCCGGCGTTTCTGGCTGGCGAGGAACCGGGAGCCTACATCTGCGTCTATCCGTTCGTGCGGTCCTACGAGTGGTATCTGCTGCCCGACGAGGAGCGTCGGCGCATGCTCGCAGAGCACGGGATGGCGGCCCGGGACTACAAGGAGGTGCGGGCGAACACCGTGCCGGCGTTTGCGCTCGGCGACTACGAGTGGATCCTGGCCTTCGAATCGCCTGAGCTGCACCGCATTGTCGACCTCATGCGAGATCTGCGGGCCACCGACGCCCGACGCCATACCCGCGCCGAGACACCGTTTTTCACCGGACCACGGGTGCCGGTCGAGCAACTGGTCGCATCCCTGCCCTAACCGGCACCCCATGGACAATCGCGATAGTTCGGCGATATATCGTTGACGTATTCTCCGCTGCCTGAAGGGATTCAAGACTGATGACCGCTTCGACCGATCCGGCCCGCTTCGAAGAGATGTACCGCGACGAGCGGACTGTGCACGGACTACCTGCGGCCACGCCGTGGGATATCGGCGGCCCGCAGCCGGTGGTGCAGCAGCTGGTGGCGCTGGGCGCGGTCAAGGGAGAAGTGCTCGACCCCGGCACCGGACCCGGGCATCACGCGATCTACTACGCGTCGAAAGGCCTCAAGGCCACAGGCATCGACGCCTCGCCCGCCGGCCTGGAGCGCGCGCGGGAAAACGCCCGAAAAGCGGGCGTATCCGTGGATTTCCAGCTGGCCGACGCCACCAAGCTCGAAGGACTGGAGAACCGCTTCGACACCGTCGTCGACTGCGCGTTCTACCACACCTTCAGTGACGATCGAGACCTGCAGAACTCGTACGCGCATGCGTTGCACCGGGCGACCAAGCCCGGCGCGCGGCTCTACATGTTCGAGTTCGGGGCGCACGACGTCAACGGCTTCCGCATGCCGAGGTCGCTTTCCGAGGAGGACTTCCGGCAAGTGTTTCCTGACGCGGGTTGGGAAATCACTTATCTGGGACCAACCACATACCAGGTCAACCTCAGCGTTGAAAGCTTCGACCTGATGCTCGCGCGCAACCCCGATATGGCGGACCAGATCAAGCCGGTGGCCGAACGGTTCCGCATCGTCGAGCCCTGGCTGACCAACGGCCGGGTGCACGCCCCGTTCTGGGAAGTGCACGCCACCCGAGTGGACTGATTCTTTGCGCCGAGCGGCCAGTTAATACACGCGATCTGCCAAAAAACGTGCAATAACTGGCCGCTCGGCGCTCAGGAGGGCACCAGCCGCAGGCAGATCGAGTTGATGCAGTAGCGCTGGTCCGTTGGCGTCGGATAGCCCTCGCCGGTGAACACGTGCCCTAAGTGGCTGTGGCAGTTGGCGCACAACACCTCGGTGCGACGCATTCCCAAGGAGTCGTCGGTGCGCAGGATCACCGCGTCAGAGTCCGCCGGGTCGAAGAATGACGGCCAGCCGCAATGGGATTCGAATTTCTCGCTGCTGCGGAACAATTCGGCGCCGCACGCCCGGCACTGGTAGACGCCTTCGGTCTTGGTGTCGGTGTATTCACCGGTGAACGGCGGCTCGGTGCCGGCTCGACGCAGGACGGTGAATTCCTCCGGCGTCAGTTTCTCCCGCCATTGGTCGTCGGTCAGTGCAACTTTGGGGCGCGGCACATCTGAACGCTGTGAACTCATGTATTCACGCTAGCGCTAATGGCGGTGACCCGCTGCGCCCGGCTGCGCCGCGCTTGCGATCACCGCGCTGGGCGGCCGCTCCGGCGTCAGCCACGCCGGATCGATCCCGGATTCCAGCCGGTTCTCGGCCTTGGCGTCCAGGTAGCGGAAGTACAGCACGCAGAACACCACGATCAGCAAAAGCGACCAGCCGTAGGTGATCTTGAGGTATTCCAACGGACGCCCGACGCCCATCCAGTTGAACAGCAGCCAGCGGTCCATCGTCATAAACCCGTACACCCCAAGCCACGCAGGCCAGTTGCGGATCACCGAGTTGGGCAGCACCACCGTCATCAGGAACGGGAACAGCATCATCGAGTAGTAGCCCTGAGCCAGCGACAACACCAGCCACGACCACAGCAACAACACCCCAGACGACGTCGCCATCCAGAACAGTTGGTCGCGGGCGCGGTAGTAGCGGTACAGCAGCCACAGACTGGCAATCGCGATCAGCGTGAACGCGATCCGCAGGAACAGGATCAGCCATGTCGGCAGACCGAAGTACACGCCGTTGCCCTCGATCGAGCTGTTGAAGTAGTCACGCACGCCCAAGATGTACGGGACCGTGCGGGTGACGAAGTCCTGTGGGTCGCTGACCAACGGCCACGCGGCCACGTTCAACACCAGCGGCACCAGGACGGCGGCGACCACGGCCCGCCACTGGCGGTTCAGCAGCGGCAGCAGCAGCAGCGGCGCCAGCAAGGGTTTGGTCACTAGCGTCAATCCGATCGCGATGCCCGCCCACCACTGATGGCTCACCTTGCCGTCGAGCAGCCAGCGGAAAAACAGCACCTCGGCCAGCAGCACGCAGCCGTTGATGTTGGTGAACACCAGTGTGTTGGTAACGCTTTCAGTGCAAAACATCGCTAGCAGCAAGGCCGGAGCGGCCACCGAGGACACCGTGTAGTTGAACAGCCGCAGCAGCAGATACCAGGCAATCAGGATGGCCACGGTGTTGCACAAGATGAACAGATATCGCGACGGCGTGAACGGCAGATACCCGAACGGCGCCATCAGCAGGGTGCCGCCAGGCGGATACAAGAAATGCGGGTCGACGTAGTCGAAGTGCTCGTTGTAGATGTCCCAGCCGCGCCGGAAATTCAGCACCGCACGGTAGACCGGCTTGAAGTCATCGGTGATGTTGCCGTTGGTCGTCACCACCACGCTGCGGTGAATCACCGCCAGAATGGCCACCGGCCACAACGCCGACCTCAGCACCGCTGCCGCGCTGAGTACGCCGGTGCGGGGACGAAAGGCGGCCAGCACGGAGTCGCGCCAACCGGTCCGGGTGGAGTCAGCTGCCGTCACGAGCGAACCGTACACCGGCGCTCATGCCGACACGTCAGGCGGGACAGTAGGTGTCAGTGTCGGGCAGCTTGCCGCTGTCGAGATAGCCGATCAGTGGTGGCACCGCGCAGGAGGAGTAGATGCTGGCGCCGTGGCCAATGCCTTGCCACATCACCCGCTTGCTTGCCGCGCGCGCGTTGATGATCGTTGCCGCCGTCGCGGCGACGCCCTCCGAGCCGGTGATCGGGTCGTTCTGCACACCCATCAACATGACGTCGATCTTGAGCTTCTTGGGCGGCTGCGGCGGCGATCCGCTCGGCCAGTGGATGCACTTGACCATGTTGAGCGCTCCGACAGGGCCGAACTGCGGGTAGAGCTTGCCCCACTCGACCACCAGCTGACGAACCCGGTCAGGCGTCGGGCGGTTCAACGCGTCGCCGCAGGAGTTGATGAACTGGCCGTCGGTGTCGCGGGTGGCCTCAGCCCGATTGATCAGATTGGTCAGCAGGTTGCTGTCGCCGGAGTTGGCGGCCGCGATCGCGTTGGCCAGGTCGATGGTATTGGTGACCCGGTCGCCGGTGGGGAAACCCAGCGCGGTGGCTATGGCGTTGGCGACAGAGGCCACCGACGCCCCTCCCGGACCATGCCCGCCGCGGGCCGCCGCCAGCAGCGAGCTGACCGCCCCTTTGGGATCTGGCCCCAGCGGGCAGTTCACCGCGGCGCACTGTGCGGCAAACGCGTCCAATGCTGCCTGCTGACCCTTCACCTGCTGCTCGGCGGCGGCTTCGGCGCTGACCCCCAACGCAACCGGGGAGTCGAGGACCAACCTGGCGACCTTGTCGGAATGCGATCCGGCGTAAGTCAGTGCGACCTGGGCGCCGTTGCCGATCCCGATCAATGCCAGTGTCGGCACGTCCCAAATGCTGCGCAGCCTTTCGATATCGGTGGCTGCGTGGGCGTTGTCGTAGGACGAGTCGCCGGGCGCGATGGTGTCGGTGCAGGTGGTGGTGGCCTTGTCGGAGATGTCGCTGAGGTTGGCCACCGGGTCGTCGCCGGCTTCGAACTGCGCCTGGTCGCGCATCTCCTGGCGGTCGTACTGATCACGGCAGTCCACTGCGCTCGACATGCCCATGCCACGGCGGTCGACGGCGACGATCGGGTGGCTGCGCAGGACGTCGGCGCCCGCGCGCGAGAGCCAGACCGGCAACTGCACCGACGACGGCAGGTCTGATCCGGTGGTGAAGACCAGCGGGCCGGCGTCTTGCGGGGTCTGCACTGAGCGGGCGCGCACTGCGCCGATGCTCAGCGTCCCGGCTGCCCCGTTGACCGGGTCGAGGTCGGCGTCAAAGCTGGCGCAGTCCAGTTTGACGCCAGGGGCGGCGGGAACCGCGGCGTCGGCGAACACGCGCGCGGTGCAGTCGTGCCACGACAAGTCGTTCTTGGGCGCGGCGATGGGCGGGGGACCGCCCGGTCGCGCTGTGGTCGTGACCGCGCCCTGCGGGCGGGCGCCCGAATTGGTGGCAAAGCGCGGGTTGGCGGCCACGCCCGGAACACAGCCGGCCAGCACCATGGTCATCGAGAAGGTCACCGCGACCACGACTGTGGCGGGCATGGCGTGCCGACTCATGCCGACCACAGTAGCCAGCCGCCACGCGTCAAGCTCGCACGTAGCGGGTGTAGAGGTAGCCGGATTCGTCGGCCAGCACGTGGGCGCAGCGCATCCGGGTGAGCACCTGTCCTGGGCCCGTCGTAATGCGTGGCGCCTCACCCCCGACCACACACGGCGCGATCGTCAGGCACAGCTCGTCGAGCAGGTCATGCTCGACGAACGAGCTGAGCAGTGTCGGACCGCCCTCGGTCAACACCCGGTACAGGTCACGATCCGCGAGCTCGGCCAGTACCGCGGCCTCGTCCACGCGGCCAGGGTCATCGCCCGAGCAATCGGCGACGTCGGCGACCCCGGCAAGGCGCTGCCGCGTCTCGTCGACGGCCGAGGTACAGGTCAGCACCAGCGGCGGCA
>NZ_DASRBZ010000046.1:0-2605 GCF_035653355.1 Mycobacterium sp.
CGTAAAGGCCGGGTCCGTTAAGGAGGGATCGAACATGACCGTGCATGCAGAACAGAGTCGGTCGTTACTGGAACGACTCGGTGACCCACGGCTGGAACTTCGTATCGAACCGGGTGACGCGCGCGCCTACCGCGTGGCGGAAGGTGAGTACGTGCAACTGGTGGATCTCGAGGGCAAACAGTGCACCGACTTCCTGGCCTTCAACGGTACCGACCTGGACGATGAGATGAACCTGACGCTCACCAGGGCCAACTGCGAGGCCCTGTGGCCGGAAGAGGGCCAGTATATCTATTCCGACAATGGCGTCGCCTTGCTGCGGGTGGAAGAAGACCTGGTAAAGAGGCACGACACCACGCTGCCGGCCTGCAACGCGGCCTACTACGCGGCGCTCGGCTATCCGGACCACAAGAACTGCACCGACAACTTCAACCGGGAACTTCAAGAGCATGGACTGAAGCCCCGCTTTGTCTGGCAGCCGATCAATTTCTTCTATAACACACGGCTGGCGGAGGACGGTCGCACCTTCGTGGTCGAGGAGCCGGTGTCCCGACCCGGCGACTACGTGCTGCTGCGTGCCGAGACCGACTTGCTTCTGGCTTCATCCGCCTGCCCCGACGACCTCTCGCCGACCAACGGCTGGAATCCGACCGATATCCTGGTGCGGATCTACCCGGGGCCATCCCGGTCCTGAGTTGGGCCGGCTAGGCGGTGCGTCGGGCGCTGCGTGGGCGCGCCTACCACCAATCGCCGGCCGAGCCGGCGGAAGGTCCGTCGGCCGCGCCGTTCAGGCCCTCGGCGCCGTCCCAGGTCAACATATATCCCACGCCGTGGATGTTGTTGATGTGAACGTCCGTTACGTCGGCCTGGCGCAGGCGTCGGCGTATCATGCCGATGTGCGACTTGAGCAGGTCGCGCTCGCTGACATCGCGGTGATGCCAGACGGACTCCAGCAGATCGCTGCGGCGCACCACCTGCCCGGGGTGCAGCATCAGGGTCTGCACCAACTCAAAGTCGATGGGCGCCAGGCGCAGCGACCGGCCATGCGCGCTGAGGGTGTGCCGCGCGGGGTTCAGGCGCAGCGGTCCGGCGCGCAGCTCTTCTAGGGCCGCGGTCTCGCGTGCGCTGTCGAGCGGCCGCAGCACCAGGGCGGCGCCGCCCAGATGGTCGACCGGCAGCGGCGAACAGCTGGCCGAGACCGTCACCTCGCGCTGCCCGAGCGGGCGAATGCGCAGGCGCGCGTTGGTCACCGGCGCATGCAATTCCAGGACCTGTTCGCACAGACACATGGGGCGACGCGTCTGCTCGGCGTAGGCACCTGATACCTCGGGACGGCAACCGAGTGTGGAGCGACAGTCGAGGCGCCCGGCCACGTCTTCCGGGCGTCGCGAGAGCAGTCGCTGCGCGGCGGGGTTGATGGCGCGCACCGTCGACTCGCTATCCACCAGAATCATGGCGTCGCACACATACTCGAAGACCAGGCTCGACAGCACCAGCGACGCGCTGGCCCCGCTGCGCATGCGCACCTCCCCTCCGAACCACCTCCGCAGGGCGGCCCGGGTGGCAGCATAGCACGCTCGCAGTCCGCCGTCAAACGCGGTTGCACCCCACCTATCCTCTATTTGCGCACCATAATTTTACCATCAGGGCTTGACGGCGCTCCCGAAGCTCCCAATAATTTGGATAAATACGATCTCGCCAGCCACGATGATCAGCGAGGAGGTAGACACCGCCGGAAACAAAGCACAGTGCATGGCAGCCGCAAAGCACCGAGCCGCCGTCGTTCCGGGCGTGATGGACGGCAGGTCGCGGTTTCGACAGCCCCCGTCGATTCAGCAACAAGCTTTAGGAGTAGTGTGCATGAGCAGTCAACAGATGGCGACCCCAGAGAGCGGCGCCCTGAGCACCCTATCGGACGAATATCAGGGCCGCCACCTCGTGAAGGCGATCCGCTGGTGGGATGGCTTCGTCCTTGCTCTGTCCGTTCCCGTCTTCCTCTTCGCCTCACTGGGCGTCTCGGTAGCTGTGTTAGGCGTTCTGGGCGCGATTCTGATGTGGCTCGTCTCGGTGGTCATCGGCGCGCTGCAGAACGAGATTTACGCCGAACTTTCGACCATGATGCCCAACAAGAGCGGGGGCATCGGTATCTATGCCAATGAAGGGCTAAAGCGCTACACCACGTTGATCGGACCGCTTGCCGTGTGGGGCTACTGGTTCGGTTGGAGCACCGTCCTTTCCATCAACGGGCTCCTGGTCGGGAACTACTTGCAAGCGGAAATCTGGCCCAAGTCCGACCCAAATATCGTGCCCAAGGTCATCGGCACCGGCATGCTGGTCGGCCTGTGGCTATTCAACGTGTTCGGACTGCGCCCCGGGGTCTGGCTCTCGTGGTTAACGGGTATTCTGACCATGATACCATTGCTGATTGTCATGATCGTGCCGTATGTCAACGGATCGTTCCACGGGAGCAACTTGCAACCGCTCGGCGTACCGGGCCACCTCAGCACCTGGACAACCATTTCGCTCTTCATCACCTGGTTGTATCTCGCCTGCTGGACGACCTATGGCTTCGAGTGCGTCGCCACCTTTGCCCCGGAGTTCGCCGACA
>NZ_DASRBZ010000047.1:0-3544 GCF_035653355.1 Mycobacterium sp.
GCCCGCAGCCGGGCCCAGTCGTCGACGGCGATGGTTTCCCCGCCCAGCGCCAGCACCGTCAGCCGGGGCCGGCCGGGGCATTCGGCTGCCCGCAGCTCCAGCAGTCCGGCCGCGGCCAGCTGGGCGAACATCGACGGCGAGGTGTCGATC
Source organism: Mycobacterium sp. (assembly GCF_035653355.1). Classification (GTDB taxonomy): domain Bacteria; phylum Actinomycetota; class Actinomycetes; order Mycobacteriales; family Mycobacteriaceae; genus Mycobacterium. Next base: position 151 of record NZ_DASRBZ010000047.1, read on the forward strand.
ATGTCGATGCGCCAGCGGTCGATGCCGTCGACGAGGCGGGCGGCGTCGCGCATCTCGTCGCTCGTGAACAGGTGTACGGCGTGGCCGTCGAGCAAGCCGACCAGCGGCTGCCACGATGCGTCGAAGCTCAGCGACCAGGCGTGGGCGATACGCAACGGCCGGCGCAAACGCTTTGTGGCAGGCCGATATATGCGCTCGCGGTGGTCGGCGAAGTAGGACAGCAGTGCTCGGTGGGTTCCGATCACGCCTTTGGGTTCGCCGGTCGAACCGGAGGTGAAGATGACGTAGGCGGCGTTGTCCGGGTGTGCTCGCTCAGGCAGCGGGCTGGTGTCGTGGCCGGCGATCTCGGCGTCGACCGCGGGATCGTCGAGCACCAGCAGACCGCCTTTGCTCTCATAATCGTTGACGCTTGCTGCGCTCTGCCCGACGGTGACGGTGAGCCGCGGAGCCGACTGGCGCAGGATCGACTCGATACGGTTGGGCGGCAGGTCGAGATCGACCGGCACATAAGCCGCGCCAGCCTGCAGCACGGCCAGGATGGCTACCACCGACGCGGGTGAACGCGGAAGGGCAAGGGCCACACGGTCTTCCGGCTCGACACCGCGATTGGCCACCACCCGGGCCAGCCGGCTGGCCGCGTCGCGCAGCTCGGCATAGCTGAGCGCACTGTCCGCCGTGGACAGCGCCACGGCGCCGGGTGTGGCGTCGGCCTGGCGGAGGAACGCGGTGGTAACGGTTTCCGTTGCGGTGCCGGCTGTTTGGTCGATAGGAACGGCGAGCCGCCGGCGCTCGGCGGCCAGTAGTACGTCGAGACGACCGGTTGTGAGGCCGTCCGCGTCGGGCAGCTGGCGCAGCACGCCAAGTATCCGTTCGCCGATGTCGCCCACCGATAGGTGCGGGAATGCCTGCGGCACCGCCTCGAGCATCACCATCAACTCGTCCTCGGGCGGGCAGCTGACGACGGTTAGCGGATAGTGCGACAGGCTTTCGGCGCCCACCGGCCGGAACCGCACCCCGTCGTCGCTGACGACCGTTTCGGTGGTCGGTCCGATCGCGACGTTTTCGAACACCAGCAGTGTGTCGAACAGCGCTCCGCGTCCGGTTGCACGCTGCAACTGCGACAGGCCGACGAAGCCGTGGTCGCGCATGGCGGCGCTCTGCTGTTGCAGCGCACGACATTGCTCTAGAACCGTTGCCTGCGAATCCAGTTCCACCACCACAGGAACGGTGTTGATGAACAGCCCGACCATCGTCTCGACGCCGGTCAGGCCCTGCGGACGGCCCGATACTACGGTGCCGAATGCGACGTCGCGACGGTCGGTGAGTCGACTCAACACCACCGCCCAGGCGAACTGCAGCGCGGTATTCAGCGTCAACCCATGCGCACGGGCCCAGCGCGTCAACCGTGTCGTGGCCGCGCGATCCAGCGACAGCGCAGTGCGCTGCGGGATCGCCGTGCCCAGCCCGTCTTGGGTGGTCTCGGCAAGTAGCGTCGGGCTGCTCAACGGCGCGACATAGTCGACCCAGCGTTGGATGGTCTCCGAGACATTCTGCCGAGCAAGCCATCCGATGTAGTCCCGGTAAGGGCGGGGCGGCGGAAGCACGCTTGCGTCGCCGCTGCACTGATAGACCGCGATCAGCTCTCGGAAGAACACCGACAACGACCACGCGTCCATCAGGATGTGGTGCACGGTGAGAATCAGTCGGAACCGCTGGCCGGTGGCCGCAGACGTGCGCAACAGCAGACACCGCATCAGCGGACCGTCGGCGAGATCGAAGTTGGTCAGGCGCTCGGCCTCAGCGAGGGTATCGAATTCATCTGGCTCAGCATCGAATTCGCGCCAGGGCAGCGTCACGACGGTGGGCACGATCTGCACGGGGTGCGGCAGGTCGCGGTCCCAGAACGATGCCCGCAAATTGGGATGGCGCGCCAGCATCGCCTCGGCGCTGCGGCGCAGCCGCGCCACGTCGAGCGGACCTTCGATGTCGGCGACGAACTGCATCGTGTACAGGTCGATACCGTCGGCCGCGAGCTTGGCTAGCGAGAAGAAGCCCTGCTGCAGGGGACTCAGCGCCAGGACGTCTTCGATTTCCGCGGCGCCGGTTTGCACATGCGTGGCGGTCACGGCTTGTCACCCCTCGAGGCCCAAGCGGATGTCACGGCGGCCAGATCTCCCGCCGACAGCCCGGATGCGCTCATCGGCTCGAACCGTGTATCGGCCTGCTCGCCTTCGGGTTCCGCCGCACCCGCCGCATCGACCGCGGCACCCAGTTGTTGCACCGTCGGGTTCTCAAACACCATCCGGGGGCTGATGGGCAGGCCGGCTGTTCGCGCCCGCGCCGCCAGCTGCACCGACAAGATGCTGTCCCCGCCAAGGGCGAAGAAGTCGTCGAACCGCCCGACATCGGCGGTCGCCAGCACTTCGGCGAACACCTTGGCGATCGCGGATTCCGTCTTGGTGTGCGGTGGTTCGCTTCGGCCGGTCGTGCTGACCGCCGGCTTCGGTAGCGCGGGCCGGTTCAGTTTGCCTGATTCGGTCTTGGGCATCGTGTCGAGCACGGTGATCGACGAGGGCACCTCATAGCCGGGCAGGCTCGATACGACGTGTGCGCGCACTTGTGCCGCAAATGCCGATTTTTCGGTTTCGTGAGCAAGCGGCTGGTGCGGCACGACGTAGCCGGCCAACGTGGTGCTGCCCTCGACGTCCCAGATGCGCGCGGCCGCAGCGGCCACTCCGTCTGCCGCCTTCAGCGCGGTCTCGACCTCACCGAGCTCGACCCGAAAGCCGCGCACCTTCACCTGGTGGTCGGTGCGCCCGACGAACTCCAGGCGCCCGTCTTCGGTCCACCGGGCCCGGTCGCCGCTGCGGTAGAACCGTGCGCCCGCCTCGCTGGCATACGGGTTGGCCACAAACCGGGATGCGGTCAGGCCCGGGCGCTTCCAGTAGCCGCGGACCAGCTGCGCGCCGGCGTAGTACAGCTCACCGACCACGCCGACTGGCACCGGCTTGAGGGCATCGTCGAGCAGATAAACTTGCGAATCCGGCTGCGGTTTACCCAGAATCGGCACCGGCGGGGTTAGCGGCCCGCGCACCAACGCACCCGAGGTCTCGGTGGCGCCGAAGTTGTTGAGCAGTTCAGGGCCATCCGGCCCGCCGCACTTCGAGAGCAATCGTTCTTGCAACGACACCGTCATCGGTTCGCCGCCGCACACCAGCCGAGTCAGCGACCGCAGCGTCTCGGGCCGTGCGTCCACCAATATGGATACCAGGCTCGGCACCGCGGTCACCTGCGCTATCCCGTGCTGCTGGATCAGGGCGGCCAGCGCTTCGGGGTCGCGGTGCTCGGCATCGTCGGCCAGTATCGTGGTGGCGCCCGCGGCCAGCCCGGCCAG
>NZ_DASRBZ010000048.1:0-13670 GCF_035653355.1 Mycobacterium sp.
ACAGCGACGAGTACGCCACAGCCATCGCCGAAGTCCCGGCCATGATGGACGGGTTGTTGAAGTTCGCGGGCACCCGGCGCGTCGAGCCACGCGACGATCTGACCAGCTTCCTCGTCCAGTTCGAGTTCGACGGCAAGCGCCTCGACGACGCTCAGGTTCTCGACATTCTGTGGAATCTCATCGGCGGAGGCGTCGACACCACGACGTCGCTAACCGCGCTGAGCCTGCTGCACCTCGGCACCCACCCGGATCTGCGACAACAGCTCATCGAAAACCCCGGGCTCTTCCGCACCGCCACAGATGAGTTTCTGCGCTACTTCTCGGTCAATCAGCAACTGAGCCGGACGGTGACCCGCGACGTGGTGCTCGGGGGCCAACAGCTTCGCCGCAACGACCGGGTCATCATCAGCTGGCTGGCCGCCAACCACGACGAGCACGAGTTCGAACGCCCCGACGACATTGTTTTGGATCGTTCTCCCAACCGCCACGTCGCATTCGGGCTCGGGCCGCACCGATGCATCGGCTCCCATCTGGCGCGTGTCATGTTCGAAGTCATGGTCAAGGCGGTGCTCGACCGCATCCCCGACTATCAGGTCGACCTCAACGGCGTCTATGAATACCTCGGCAATCCGAGCATGACCGGGTTGGGCCGATTGCCGGTCACCTTCACTCGCGGGCGGACAGGCGGCTAGACCCGGCCGGCGCGGCACGAGAACCAGATTCTTTTAAGCGGAGAGTACAAACTGCCCGAACGGCGTCACACGCTGCCAAACTGGCGGAGTAGAAGATCTCCGACGTGCGCGCGTCGCGTCGTAGTGCCATGAGAACCGGCGCTTGCTCAAATAGATAACAAACACAGACGGGAGACCACGGATGCCTGAATACGACTATGTCCAAATGAAGAAAGACGCCGAGCCGTTCATCAAGTTCGAAAAAGACGTCAAAAACCGGATCGCGTACATCACCTTCGATCGTCCGGAAGCGCAGAACTCCACCACTTTGGGTATGCGGCAGAACTACGCGGACCTGATCCACAAATGCAACGTCGACGACGAGGTGAAGGTTGTCGTGATCCGCGGTGAGGGCGAGGATTTCGGCAGCGGGGGCGATCTTCCCGAGCAACGCGGCATGCTGGAAAACCCCGGTATGCCGCTGCTGCATGAGCTCGCGATCAACGATGACAATGTCAAATACCCGCCGGGCGGCTCATACCGTTATCTGTCCACGGTCACCGACTTCTACGCGAAGGCCCGTGCCGGCAACCGACCACTTCAGGAACTACGCAAAATCAGCATCATCGAGGCCAAGGGCTACTGCTACGGCTGGCACTTCTACCAGGCCGGCGACGCCGACCTCGTCGTCTCCTCAGACGATGCCCTCTTCGGCCACCCCGCCTTCCGCTACGTCGGATGGGGCCCACGGCTGTGGTGGTGGGCGGAGACCATGGGCTTGCGCAAGTTCTCCGAAATGCTGTTCACCGGGCGGCCTTTCACTGCCAAGGAGATGTACGAGTGCGGCTTCGTCAACAGCGTCGTTCCCCGCGAGAAGCTCGAGGAGGAGACGCTGAAGTACGCGATGGCGTGCTCGCGGTCCCGCCCCACCGACACGGTCGCCGTGCAGAAGACTTTCCTCGAGCTCTACAAGCAGCACAAGGGCGAGTACTTCGGCAGCCTGCTCACCGGGCTGGTCGAAGGGATGCTGCCGATGATCCAGAACGACCAGGACAACGAGGTCGACCTCACCGAAGGTACGTTCGGCAAGGGCCTGAACAACGTTGTGAAGGACAACGACCTGAACTTCCCGCCCGAGTGGCGGCTCAGTCGGTCGGGACGCGCCAAGCCCTGACCGCGGATCGCATGTCGGCACTGACCGGGATCAGAGTCGTCGAGCTGGCCGAATCGGTGGCCGGCGAATACTGCGGCAAGCTGCTCGCTGATTTTGGCGCCGACGTGATCAAGGTCGAGCGCCCGGGGTGTGGCAGCCCCACTCGGGGCATGGCGCCGCGGGTGGGGAACGGCGACGGGCGCGAATTCAGCGTGCTGTTCGCGTATTTGAACACCAATAAGCGTTCTGTGGAGCTCGCTGTCACCCCCGGTGCCGGTGTCGAGACTTTGCACGAACTCATCGCCACCGCGGATGCGGTGGTCGACGACCGCGGGCCGGCATGGGCGGGTCTGCCAGCGACTGAGACCCAGCGTCGGCACCCCGCCGTGGTGTTCTGCTCGATCACCCCCTACGGGCACGATGCGCCGCTGGAGGTGCAGAACGCCAAAAGCCTCAACGTGTTTCACAGCAGCGGGTGGGGTCACCACACCCCGAGTCACCCCGACCCGGCACAGCCTCCGCTGAAGGGTCCGGGTCGTTTCCTCGCCGATTATGAGGCGGGCCTCGACGCGGCGCTGTGCGTGGCGGCCGCGCTGTTTCGGCGCCTGCACGCCGGGCAGGGCGAGTTTGTCGACGTCTCAGCGCAGGCGGTGCTGGCGTCGCGGGCCGACTGCATCCTCGGCAGGTTCATCACCGGCGAGATCGCGCCGCAGAACACCCGCGACGATTACGACCAGCAAGGCCCGGCCTCGTTTTTCGCCTGCGCCGACGGGTTTGTGTACTTGTACATGGCCAGCCGTGCCCACTGGGCCGCGGTCAAGAAACTTATGGGCCACCCGCCCTGGCTGGACGATTTCGACGACGACTGGCTGGAGTTTTCGGTCACGGCGGAGAAGGTGGCGGCGTTTCAGCGTGGGTTTGGGGCATGGGTGCGCGGCTTACCGCGAGAGGCCACGGCCGAAGATGCCCAGAAGCTAGGGGTACCGCTGGTTCCGGTCAACGGTGCCGCGGATCTGCTGCGCTCGCCGCAGTACCGTCACCGCGGCTTCTTCCACAACGTGACGCACCCGGTGGTCGGCACGGCTGACTATCCCACCGTCGGATACCGATTCGGCGCCTCGCCGGCCCGGATCGCCTCTGCCGCACCGTTTCTCGGGCAGCATACTTCTGCTGTTCTCGATGACCTCGAGACGCCGCGTCAGCCGCCTTGCCTCAACTGGTCGCCGGTCCAACCGCCGACCAGGTCGCGCGGCGGCCCGCTGGACGGTATCCGGGTCGTCGAGCTCACCAAAGCCCGTACGCGGGCAAGCTGCTGGCGTTTCTCGGCGCCGAGGTGATCAAAGTCGAAACCGCCGCGAACCCGGAGGAAATGCGCGCCTACGGCGGCACCGACATCAACCACGCACCGTACTTCCTGAGCATCAACCCCGAGATCCTCAGTGTGGACATGGACCTCAAATCGCCTACGGCTCTCGGGCGTTTGCATGAACTGATCGCCCGCAGCGACATCGTCATCAACAACCTGCGACCCGAAGCGATGGAGCGGCTGGGCCTGGGTTACGACCAGCTCGTCACCGTCAAACCCGACATCATCTCGGTGTCGATCAAGATGTGGGGCAACGACGGCCCGTTGGGCTACCAGACCGGTTATGCACCGTGCTTCGCCGCGCTGGCGGGCCTCGCGTCGCTGGTCGGCTATCGTGGCGGCCCCCCGCTGGGTACGAGCATCCGGTACGGCGATTCGACGGTCGGCGCAGCCGCCGCATTCGCGGCCGTGGTCGCGCTGCTGCATCGCGATCTGACGGGGCAGGGCCAATTCGTCGACGTGTCAGCTGTGGAGGTGCTGTCGTCGATGATTGGCGACCGTCTGCTCGAATACAGCGTGATAGGACGGGAATTGGAGCCGGACGGCAACAGCCATCCGGACCTGGCGCCGCACGGCTGCTATCCATGCTCGGGTGAGGAGTGGATCAGCCTTGCCGTCGCCGACGACGCGGAATGGCGTCGGTTGTGCGATGTGCTCGACGCTCCCGGGCTCGCCGACGACGTCCGCTACCTCACGCTCCCCGATCGGCAGCGGCATGCGGATGCGTTGGACGCGGACCTTGCACAGCACACTGCGAGCCAGGGCGCCGAGCAGCTAGCGCAGCGGCTGCGGTCCGCGGGCGTCCCAGCGAGCAAGAGCGCGACGTCGATCGACGTGATCAGCGACCCGCTGCTGTGGGAGCGCGAGTTCTACCGGTTCGTCAGCGACCACCGCGAAGGCCAACGGCCCATCCTGGGAGCGCCGTGGCGGATGGCTCGCCGGTCGGCGCAGATCACCCGCGGCGCCCCGGATCTCGGCGAGCACAACGACTACGTGCTGAACGAAATCCTCTCGGCCCCAGCCAGGTCGAGCAGATCGGTGCCGCCGACATGAGCTCGGTGCTCGCCGGCACGGCTGCGTTGGTGACCGGCGCCAGCAGCGGTATCGGCACGGCCACCGCGCGGGCGCTGGCCGCCCACGGCGCGGCGGTGGCCCTGCTCGCGCGGCGGGCCGATCGCCTGCACGAGCTGAAAGCCGACATCGAAGCTGCGGGCGGGAAAGCGCTCGCGCTGCCCGCCGACGTCGCCGACGCCGACCAGGTCGCGACCGCGGTGAGCCGCGCAGTCACCGAGTTCGGACGGCTTGACACCGTGGTGAACAACGCGGGCCTGATGCGGATGGGCGCCGCTGCCGATGCGCCACTGCATGATTGGGACGACCTCGTCGCCGTCAACGTGCAAGGCGTCCTGTACGTCACCCGAGCGGCCCTCCCGCACCTCATCGACGCCGCCGGTAATTCCCCACGCGGCGTTGCCGATCTGGTGATGATCAGCTCGACGGCGGGGTGGGTGGCCCGGCCGGGAACCGCGGTCTACTCGCTCACGAAATTCGGGCTGAACGCGTTCAGCGAGGGCATCCGCCAGGAACTGATCGGCCACCGGGTACGCGTGGGCGTCATCGGTCCCGGCACCGTCGACACCGAGATCAGCGACCATCTGGCCCCGCAGGCGCGACAGGACTTCGACCGGCGGACCGCGAACATGCTGAAACTGCAACCGGACGACATCGCCGACGCGGTGCTCTACATGGTCACCCGCAATCGTCGGGTGGCGGTCAACCAGATGCTGGTGCGGGCGGCCGAACAGACCTGGTAGCCGACTCGGCCCACGATGGGCTCGCGGTCAGCACCGCCGGGCCGTCGTCGGTGATCTGCACTGCGTCGCGGGTGAGCACCGCCCCGACCCCCTCCTGCCAGACATAGCCGGTGAGCGACAGCACCATTCCGGCGTCGAGCCGTTCCTGCGCTGCGCTTCGCGGCAGCGCCGGTGTGACCACGGGTGGATCGAAACCCAGCCCCAGCCCGTACGCCACCGGCATCGGCGGCAGCGGCTCCTTGGCGGCGTCATACACAGCCAACAGGTCGGCCGTTGCGACACCAGGGCGGCAGGCCGAAATAAGCATGTCCCACAACATGTTTGAGCGCTGATACAGCTTGCGGATCGCGGTGTTGCCCGCGTCATCTACCGGCCAGGTCCGGGCCACCTCGCCGACATAGCCGTCCGCCAGAGCGCCAGCGGCAAAGACCACCAGATCGCCGGATTGCACGCGGCCGTTGCCGCCGCCGTGCTGCCACGGATGATCGCGGGACGTCACCCACGCGGCGTCCTGGGTGGCCGGTGTACTGACCCCGCCGGCAGCCATCGCTTCCAGCACCGCACCAGCCAATGTCTTAACCGGCATACCAGGCTGCAGCTCGGCTAACGCTGCGGCGACACCGTCTTCGGCGACGCGCAGGGCGGCGCTCATCGCCGTCAGCTCCTCGGGCGTCTTGATCCGCCGTGCGGCCTGCATCGTCGATTCCCCGTCGACGAGTTCGGCATTCGGAAACGCGATAGGCAGCAGCTTCGCGAAAGTGGGTGACAGCGCGTCAGTTCCGACCCGGCGTGCCGCCGATGCCCCTTCGATTTTTTGCAGCACCGCGATGAGCGTCATCGGATTCCACGCCAGTCCGTAAAGGTGGTCGTGGTCGATTTCCTCCGGGATGCCCTCGTCGGCGGTGCTGTTGAGGTAAATCTCCCCGGTCGCACGCACCACAACGCAAATAGGGCCGAAGGGTCGCGTGCCGGCGATCCACAGTTGCGGCGCGCCGGTGACATATCGCACGTTGGCCTGCCGGCCGAGGACGAGGATGTCGAGGTCATGGGCCGCCATCCGGCCCAGTGCCCGCTCTCGCCGCGCGTAGCGCAGCGCGCGGTTGTCGGCCTGAATGTCAGTTGCCATAGGGCGTATACGGATAGTCGGTCAACGGCAGCCAGCCGTCTTCGGTGATCACCACGATCTCCTCGCTTCGGTAACCGCCGGTGCCGTCCTCCCATACCACCGGTTCCAGCACCAGCACCATGCCTGGCGGAAAGACGAAGTTGTCGTCGAACTCCTCCCCCAAATCGGTTCCGATCATGGGTGTTTCGGCGGGATAGGTGCCGATGCCGTGGGCCAGGTAGAAATGCGGCAGCCACGGTTTTAGGCCGCCGTTGGCGGCGATCGCGGCCCGCGCGAGATCACCTGACGTCGCACCTGCTTTCGTCACACTGAGCACCGCATCGAGGATCGCTCGCCACTTGGAGAACTGCTCCTGCTGTCGGGCACCTGGCTGCTCACCGACCAGCCAGGTGCGACCGAAGTCGGAGCAGTACCCGGCGTAGGTGATGCTGATGTCGGTCCACAGCACATCGCCTTGCGCCAGTTCGCGTTCGGAGGTCAGCAGCGGCAGCGCGAGATCGCCGTGAGTGGTCCACACCCCGTCGGCGCGGCTGCTCGGCATCACCTGCCAGATCGCGTCCAGGATGTTCGCGGTGGCGCCCAGCTCGAACGACTTGCGCACGAATCGGGCCGACAGGTCGATTTGGCGCACCCCGGGCGCCAATGCCTGCTGCGTCTCGGCGGCGGCTTGCTCGGTGATCCGGGATGCCCGCCGGATACAGGCGATCTGGTCCGGGGTCTTGACGAGCATGGCGGCATCGACCACGGCTGCGGCGTCGGCCGGCAGACCGCCCGGGAACAGCCGGGCCGAGGCGCGCAGCATCGCGCAGGTCATCTCGTCGACCGCCACCGTGGCACCGGTAGGAACCACTTCGGCGAGCACCTTACCGAAAAGCTCGACGCCTTCGTCGAATTCGAGGTACAGCGGTCCATGAACATGGTCGGCCGGGAGGTGCGGCACGGCTCCCGCGCGGAACGGCATGAACAGATGCGGGTGCTCGTCGTCGGCGAGCATGATCGCCACCGGACGTTCCACGTGGGACAGGCCGGCGTCGAGCAGCGGCCAGCTGGCGCCCGTCGCGTACACCACGTTGTTGTTCATCAAGATAATTAGTGCGTCTACGCCGCGTTCGGCCATCGCCGAGCGCAGCCGGGCGCTCACCTCGCGGTGCATGCGGGCGTGGTCGGGTTCGTCCGGGATCTCGATGGTGACCGACAGCGGACGCGCTGAACTCACGGAAGACCCATGGATTGGTTGACGCTTCGGCACATGGTACGAGCGACGTTACGCGGGGCGACGGTCTGGACGACGGTGGTCAGCGATATCTCTGAATATCCGAAGCTACTTTCGTTGTCCAGATAATCCGACAACTACATCACCTTGTAGGTCTTCTTCCTTCTCGCCGCCTACAAACCCGGGGGCGGGTGGAGCGGTTGTGGATGCGGGACGGGCGGCGGTTCCGGCGGCTGGGCTTGCGCCGGCGGGGCTTGTGCCGGCGGGGCTTGTGCCGGCGGAGCCTGCGCGGGAGGGGCCTGCCCCGGAGGCGCTTGTGCGGGAGGGGCCTGTGCCGGAGGCGCTTGCGCTGGAGGAGCCTGACCCGGAGCACCCTGCGAGGGAGGCGCTTGCGCAGGAGGCTGCGCCGGCGGAACCTGTCCCGGAGCGTTCTGCGCCGGAGGAACATGATCCGGAGGACCTTGCGGGTCAATTGCCTGTTGCGGTGCGTTGTCGATTACTGGTGCTTGTTCTTCCGGCTGCCAAGGCACACCTGCGCCGGGATGGTCGATGTCCGGCGCGGTATTGGGGAGCGGCGCGGTGTTGGGAGGAACCGCACCAGGGCCATGCCGCACGGGAGCTTGCGGTGCAGGGGCGTGGGTGCTCGTGCTCGCCAACTGATACGTCAAACCACCCCCGACGATGACACCCACCACTGCGGCCGCGCCCACAATGACCGGCAGCCGGCTCCACCACGGCCGAGGCTCCTGAGCGATAACGGACTCTTCGTCAGACAAGTAGTCCATCCTCGCCCGGGCACGCGTAGCTTCTCGGTCGAAGTTCCCGCCACCCTGCGGCATCGGCTCTCTTGACCAAGCCCGTGACGCCGGGGCTAACCCGTGCAGCTGACGCGTGGCGTCCGGGCCAAAACCGTAGTTCTCTCGACCATGCGCCATCGGACATCCTTTCAGTCTCGTGAACGTGTGCCGACCGTATTGCGCGGGAATCGGGCGTGCATCAGGTGTTTCCCTAGCATCAGCCAGCGACGCGCGCTCTCAACGGCGACGGCTCCCACGCCGACCAAGCCACGAGCGATGTCACACAACGACATCCGCGAATTGCCGCGTGTAGTTCCCGGTTGATCCGACCCACTACAGACCTCCGACCGCGCCAAGAGTCAAGGATGTGACCAAGTCCTCGGCGGCGGGGCAACCCGCCGCCGAGGACGACAAGCTCACGCTCAGAAGAAAACGGAGGTGTTGGTGCTCGTTCCGTTATCACAGGTGATCGTGCCGGTCCGGTTGCGGAATTCCCGAACAGCCGGAACGGAGAGATCGAACGAGCCGTTGGCGGGCAAGCCGAAGCTGGCCGTATACCCCTCGGACGAGTACGTGCACTGGGACGTAACCCCACTACGGTCAGTGACGTGAAAAGTCACGCCTGTAAGGCCAGGATTCGCCGAGACAGTTGGGCCCTGAAGGGGTTTCGGCGGCGCGGCTGGCGGCTGCTGCTGCTGGGGAGGATGCTGCTGGGGAGGATGCTGCTGGGGCGGCTGCTGCGCGGCAACTGGCGGAGGCGAGCCCTTGTACGGGTAGAAGGTCGACCAATCACCACAGCGGGAGTTCCCCAGAACGTTCCTTCCACAAGGCTGGACCGCGACCTCGGGCTGATTTCTATTGACGATGAACGTCGCTATCCCGTTTTGGGGGGACCGCTCGAACTGCTTTCCGTCCGGGGTCCGGACGTTGATGTGGTCCCAGGGTGAGTCGACGCCGCTGACAGTTATCAGACGCGAGCCGTCAGGGCGCTCCACCCCGGTATCCACAGTTAAATCGCCCAGTGAAACGACGTCGGCACTTGCGGTGGGCGCGCCGCCGAGCAATGCCATGCCGAGCATGCCCATCGACGCCGACGCGACAAAGCCTCTGCGAAGCATGATGATCCCCTTCGCGGGGTTCCCGTGCAGGGCAGCTCCCATTGATAGTTGAACACCTTTTGCAGGGCCGCCGAGCGGATCGTCACGGGTCGTCATTGCGGAGCGGCGAAATCCGGTCGCGGTCGCCACGACTGCGGCACGCGCAACGCCTTCACGGGCACGGGCGTATAACACAGACATTGGAATTCCCTTCTAGTTGCTCGCGTTGTTGTGCCGACGGTATTCAGCAGTGGAGCGATGGCGCATCAGGCGTTTCCCTTAACTTCTAGATGGAATCGCGGCCGACACAGCGCTGCTGACCCGCTGCGCGGGGACGCCGGCCCGGCGGCAGGCCTCCGAAACGATGTGTGCTGAGCGAGCGGAGAAGACCGCGAACAGCACTTCGTCGGCGGGCACCGCAAGAGTCATCATCAGCCGCACCGCCGAGCCCTCGGCGCGCATCCTCGCCGCAGTTTCGCTGACCATGGCGGCGGTGTGGTCGAGACTTTCGGCGGTGAGCTCCGGGCGGTACCACTCGACGAGGTAGCAAAGCAGATCCGATTCGGAGATGCTCATCGTTTGACGGTAGGTCTTCCCGAGCATCACCCAAATCGGGTGTTTCCCTTATTTTTTGGGCCGGCTCATGTGGCGACCGAGCTCGGCGCGAGAGCGTATGTCGAGTTTGCGATAGATGCTGGCAAGATGCGCCTCAACGGTTTTCGGGCTGAGGAACAACGCTGCAGCCACGTCGCGGTTGGTCATGCCCGAACCGGCAAGCTCGGCGACGCGTTGTTCGGAGCGGGTGAGCACACCGACTTGGCGGGGGCCGATGTCGAGGCGTGCCAGCTCGGCGCGTGCCTGGTCGGCCCACAACGCGGTGCCCATCCGTTCAAACGCGGCCAGCGCATCGCGCAGAGTCGCCGCTGCCGCCTCCCGGTGGCGCTGCCGGCGCTGCAGTTTCCCAAGCAGCAGCTGGGTGCGTCCGCGCTCGAAAGGCATCGGCAGCCGGTCATGTTCTACCATGGCCTGCTGCGCAGCGAGGGCGGCTGCACCCAAGTCACCGTGGGCGGCGGCGAGCATGGCGCGGCAGCGCGTGCCGACGGCCAGCATCCAGGTGCGGTCAAGCCGGCGGCCGTAGCGTTCCAGCCGGTCGATCAGTGGCTCGGCCTCAGCAAAACGACGCAGCGCAATCATTGCCTCCAACGCGTCCGGAAGGAATGACGCAACGAAGATCTCCGTGCCTTGCGTGTCCAGCCCGGATAGCAGCGGCTCAAGCGTTGCTAGCGCCGCGTCGTAGTTGCCCAGCGACACCTCCAGGAAGCCGAGTATGGTGATGGGCCACGCGGTCAACAAGTTTGGGCCGCAACGCCGGAAGGTCACCAGTGCCTGGCGGGCGTCATGGCGGGCGGCGTGCTCGCGACCACAGTAAACGGCCACAGCGGCCCGCATTGTCAGAGCCACCGCGCGGGGAAGCTCCCCACCGAGTTGCTGCGCCCGTTCCATGGCGTCTTCGGCGATTAGGTCGGCGTCGGTGAAGTTGGCCCGCCAGATCGCGACCAGGACACGATGAAAATCGATGACCAGCAGCTCGTTTTCTTCACCCCGCTCGATGCAGCACTCGCGGATGTCCAACAGCTTGTCGCAGGCCCGCTCCAGCTGCCCGGTCCACGCGCACAACATCGCCTTATGCATTCTGGGGCGAAACAGAAGAGGCGTATCAGCTTGGCGGTCCTCCAACTTCAGTGCACGGCGCAGGCCCGTCTCATCGAGGCCGCCGTCGCGCAAGAAGCGCAGCATGACCCGCATCGAGATGGTCTGGCTCAGCAGATGCGGGTCCCCCAGCCGGGCGGCGATGGCGACAGCCTCCTCGATGTGACGCATGGCTGCTCGCTCGCGTCGATCCATGTTGAGTTGCGCGAATGACAACATCACCAGCAGCTGCAGACGCAGCGCCGGATCTTCTTCTCCCGCCGCTCTGAGAGCGCGCTCAAGCCAACGCGCGGAGTCGGCGAAACTCGCGTCGATCAGGTCGATGACCGCCAGCAGACACAATGCCTTAGCGCACAGCGGTCCAGAGGCGGGCCGCCGAATCGTCTGCTCCAGCAGTATCCGCGCTCGTTTGGCGTCTCCGGCGTTGAAATAGTTGGCGGCCAGCTGGATCCGACGCTCAACGGTGTCGCCGCCGAGTCGGACCGCCAGGTCGAGGAGTTCGGCTGCGGCTGTCGGGGCCCCTCGCATACGCGCTATCTCAGCGGCCTCGTCTAAGCAGCGCAGCGTCGACGGATCACCGCTTGCGGCGGCCAGTGCCAAGTGCCTGGCTCGTAGCTCTGGCTCCTCGAGCAGCTGCGCCAGTCGCCGATGCATGCGCCGGCGGCGTATAGGCGCAGCGCTGGTATAGATGCCCTGGGCCAGCAGCGGATGGGTGAAGCGAAGCCGGTGCCCGTCAATGGCCACAATCCCGGTGTCCTCGGCACAGGCGAGCAGATCGAGAATCCGCCCGCAGGGGGCGTTGATTGCGGCGGCCACGAGTTCCACCGTGGGCGCGGCCGCGCAGGCCGCGGCAAGCAACGCGTCATTGACCTCGTAGTCAAGGCTGGCAGTCCGGGCCCGGACCAATTCGGTGAGCGTATTCGGCAACGGCATCTCACCGATCGCGATGTCATCGTCGAGCGCGCGCGCCAACTCCAAGGCGTAGAACGGGTTTCCCCCTGAGGTCTCGTGGATGCGCACCAAAGTGGGCCGACAAAATGATCGCCCGAGACGCGCGGCGATCACCGTGCGCAAACCGCCAAGGCTCATCGGCGCCAACAGCATGCGCTGGACCGCCTCGGGCCGTGGGAGATTCAGCTGCGACGCCACATTCATGCTGTTGCTACCACTGCGAATCGTTCCGAGAAGTCTTGTCCGGCTTGGCAGTCGACGCGCGGCGAAGGCGAGAACTTGCATGCTGGCAGAATCAAGCCACTGCAGGTCATCCATCGCCACCAGCACCGGCGTATCGGCTGCCAGGCGCCTAATCACCGACAGGAAGCCTGCCGCCACCGCGCGCTGATCCGTTGCGCGGCCAGTCTGACCCACCTGCAGCAGCACCTCACCTATTGCAAGCCGCTGCGGCTCAGGCAGATCGGCCCACACCTCGGCCTCTACCTCACCCAGCATGTCGGCAAGTGAGGCATAAGCGAGCACCGACTCCCCAGCGGCCGGACGCGCCGACAGCACCCTGAAGCCGAGTTCGCGCGCCCGGTCCAATGAGGCCAGCCAGAGGGTGGTCTTGCCCATCCCCGGCTCGCCCTCAACCAGTAGGGCCGCGGCCTCGCTTGTGCTTGAGGCCAGAAACTCATCAACTACGCGGAACTCCGCGGCACGGCTCGCCAGTATGTGTTCTCTGAACGCAAGCTCTCCGGCAGATACAAGCGCCGTCGCCGTACGGCCGGGCGATGTTGCAGCCAGCGGAATGTCGAGACCCGTCGCGGGTGGTTCGGTCAATATGGTGCAGCCACTGTCCACAATCGACCGTCAATCCACCGCCAACCCGGCATCTAACATGGTCACGTATCCCCTTCAGCACGAAACGTCGTCACCAAAGCCTGAGCCGCCCCCAGAGCGGCGACTTGAGTAAGCGCGTACTCAATTTCGCTAATCGGGCTAACTGATCGTGGTCACGGGCGGCACGGTGATATCTCTGACGCACTGTGGGTGGCTCTTCGTCAGTTCGCGGACATAACCGGGCGTCGGCGGTATCTGATTTAGGCATGACCTTTCGGAATGACGCCGAATCGCCGATTCCCCCCGGCGATCATGACGCCGGATGTTTAACAGGCCATGTGGTTTCTGGGTGTCCTGGTCCGCGTCCGCGCTGGCGGGGACGCAACAGCGGGAAACTGGCGGTCCTGGAACACCGGGGCAGGCGCGGCTGGAGCTGAGACATCGGATGTCCCCTGAAGTTTGGTCGTGCTTTACGCTGCGGTTCAAGCGATCGGCTTCTCGGCACTGGTCAGGCTGGGTGTGTCATGTGCTGTTGTGCCGAAGTGAGCTTCGCCTCGGCGACTCGGTAGATACCTTCCAGGACGGGTTCCTCGACGCCGACGTACTCACACACCACTTCCGGGGCCACGCCGGCATCACGCAGTCGCAGCGCCAGTGAGTATGGCAGCGGCAGCCTGCGCAATGCCCGCTCGCGCATGGTGAGTTCATTTGTCACGCAAACATCGTGCGGCGGTAGGGGCCCGGCCGGGCGAGTACGCACGTACTCAAATGGCCGAGACACACTCCTCGTCGGTTAAGTCGATGTACGCGCCTGCGATGGCACAGGGAGGTTTCAGTTTACGGTGCTCATGATCGATCCTCCATTTATTGCTCAATGGTCACGCTGACTTCTATATGCGCGGCGTTGACTGGCGTCTGGGCAGTAAGGCGGTGAGCTCCTCGCGGTT
>NZ_DASRBZ010000049.1:0-4359 GCF_035653355.1 Mycobacterium sp.
CACGGATTCGATCCGCGCGACCTGTCCGCGATCACCCCGGTGGCCGCCCCCGACCAGCTGGCCGCCGGGCGCGACGCGGTACGTCAAGTGCTGGTCGCCGACGAGGTGTTGGGGTACATCGTCGACATCGTTGCGGCCACCCGCAGCTCGCCCGCACTGCGGCTGGGCGTCTCACCCCGCGGCGCGACGGCGCTGCTGGGCACCGCGCGGGCGTGGTCCTGGCTGTCGGGTCGCAACTACGTAACTCCTGACGATGTGAAGGCCATGGCGCGCCCGACGCTGCGCCACCGGATCTCGCTACGCCCGGAGGCCGAGCTCGAAGGCGCCACCCCCGACGGTGTTCTCGACGGAATCCTGGCCTCGGTTCCGGTGCCCCGCTAAATGATCCTGACCGGACGCGCGGGAGTGGTGGCGCTGTTAAGCGTGCTGCCGGTCGCGTTGTCTCCTTGGCCAGCAACATCTTTCGCGGTGCTGCTGGCGGCGCTGGCGGTAGCAGTGGCGCTCGATGCCGGGATGGCGGCCAGCCCCCGCGAATTGCGGTTTGACCGATTCGGACCGGTGTCGTCCCGTCTCGGCGAGCCGGTAGCGGCAGGCTTGGTGATCCGCAACGACGGGCGCCGACGGTTCCGCGGCCAGGTGCGCGACGCCTGGGCGCCCAGCGCACGTGCCACGCCGCATGCCCACACCGTCGACCTCGGCGCTGGACAGACCCGCCGCGTCGAGACCCAGTTGCGACCGGTGCGGCGCGGCGAGCAGCGATCCGCTGTAGTCACCGCACGCTCCATCGGGCCGCTGGGGCTGGCGGGGCGGCAACGCTCGCAACCGGTATCCGGTCGGATCCGTATCTTGCCACCGTTCTTGTCGCGCAAGCATCTGCCACCGCGGCTGGCCAAACTCCGCGAGATCGACGGGCTGCTGCCGACCCTGATCCGCGGGCAGGGCACCGAATTCGATTCGCTGCGTGAGTACGTCGTCGGCGACGACGTCCGCTCGATCGACTGGCGTGCCACCGCTCGGCGCGCCGACGTCGTGGTCCGCACGTGGCGTCCGGAACGCGACCGGCGGGTCGTGATCGTGCTCGACACCGGTCGGACAGCCGCGGGCCGCGTCGGGGTCGACCCGACGGTGGGCCAGCCCAGCGGGTGGCCACGGCTGGACTGGTCGATGGACGCCGCGCTGTTGTTGGCGGCGCTCGCGTCGCGGGCCGGCGACCATGTCGACTTCCTGGCCCACGACCGGGTGACCAAGGCCGCGGTGTTCGGTGCGTCGCGGACGGACGTGCTTGCGCAGCTGGTCGATGCGATAACTCCCCTGGAGCCGGCTCTGCTCGAATCCGATTGGGCCGCAATGGTCGCCGCTATTCTTCGCCGCGCCCGGCGGCGGGCCCTGGTCGTGCTGCTGACCGACCTCAATGCCACCGCGCTCGACGAGGGCCTGCTGCCGGTGCTTCCGCAGTTGTCGGGAAGGCATCAGGTGATCTTGGCCGCGGTCGCTGACCCGCGCGTCGAGCAGATGGCCGGCGGGCGAGCCGATGCCGCGGCCGTCTACGACGCGGCCGCGGCCGAACGAGCCCGCAACGACCGGCGCGCGATCGCGGCTCGGCTCCGCCGTGGCGGGGTGGAGGTCGTCGACGCGGCGCCCGAAGAACTGGCTCCGGCACTGGCCGATTGCTACCTGGCGATGAAAGCCACCGGTCGGCTGTAACTTCGCGGGTTAGCCGGTCGGGATGACATCCGGCGCGTCGGCGATGTCGCCGGTTTCACCGGCGCCGGCAGCTTGTCGGCCGAAGTGTACGACGTAGGCCACAAACGCTGCCTCAGCGGCGATCCCGATGCTGACGCGCAGCAACGTCGGCAACGGCGACGGGGTAACCAGTGCTTCGATGAGGCCGGAGAGTAGCAACACCACCACCAACCCGACGGCGACCGCCACCACAGCGCGGCCCTGCTCGGCGAGCACCTGTCCGCGCGGCCGATGCCCGGGCGCGATTACCGACCATCCCAGCCGCATCCCGACCGCGGCTGCCAGCAGCACCGCCGTCAACTCCAGCAGCCCATGCGGAAGCAACAAGCCCAGCAGGATGGCGCCCTTTCCGGCCTGAAACATCAGCCCGGCGGCGACTCCGAGGTTGGCGGCGTTAGAGAACAGCACAAACGGGATAGGCACGCCCAACAGGACGGCGAACGCGACGCACTTGGCGGCAACCCAGGCGTTGTTGGTCCATACCTCGAGTGCGAACGAGCCGGCCGGGTGCTCGCGGTAATAGGAGGCGAAGTCATGGTTGACCAATTCGTCTATCTCGCTGGGGGTTCCGATCGTGGATTGCACCTCCGCACTGCCGGCCACCCAAAACGCGATGACCACCGCGACAGCGAAGAACGCCAAGCCGGTCGCCAGCCACCATCGCCAGGCGCGGTAGGCAACCACGGGAAACGACACCGTCCAGAACCGGGCGAACTCGCGGCCAAGCGGAGCATGCGCGCCAGTGACTGCCGAGCGCGCACGCGCGACGAGCGACGAGAGCCGGCCGACCAGCGCCGAATCCGAAGACGCCGACCGCACCATCGACAGGTGAGTGGAAACTCGTTGGTAGAGCTCGACGAGTTCGTCGACTTCGGCACCGGTCAGCCGTCGCCGATCCTTGACCAACCGCTCGAGCCGGTCCCAGGTGCCGCGGTGCGCCAGCACGAAAGCGTCGACATCCACCCCGATCAGGCTACGTGGCGATCGCAAACTCGGCGAAGCCGAGTGCAGCGGGTCGCCACCCTGACAATTCGAGTAGCGTTCGCAGTATGGCGGAGGTGGTGACCGGCGACGCTGTGGTGCTCGACGTGCAGATCGCCCAGCTGCCGGTACGGGCGGTCGGTGCACTGATCGACATCGCGGTGGTGTTCGTCGGTTACCTGCTCGCCCTGATGCTTTGGGCGGCCACCCAGACGCAGTTCGACGATGCGGCGACGGCCGCGATGCTGGTCATCTTCACCGTCTTGGTGCTGGTGGGCTATCCGCTGGTATTCGAAACAGCAACGCGGGGTCGTTCCCTCGGCAAGATAGTGATGGGCCTGCGCGTGGTGGCCGATGACGGCGGCCCAGAACGCTTCCGGCAGGCCCTATTTCGGGCTTTGGCGTCGGTGGTGGAGATCTGGATGCTGTTGGGAAGTCCCGCGGTCATCTGCAGCGTGCTGTCGCCGAAGGCCAAACGGATCGGCGACATCTTCGCCGGCACAGTGGTGGTCAGCGAGCGCGGTCCGAAGCTGGGGCCGCCGCCGCCGATGCCGCCGTCACTGGCGTGGTGGGCATCGTCGCTACAACTGTCCGGGCTGGGCGCGGATCAAGCGCAGCTTGCCCGCCAATTCCTCTCGCGCGCACCGCAACTCGAGCCGCGATTGCGCGAACAGATGGCCTATCGGATCGCCGGTGACGTGGTGGCCCGCATCGCGCCGCCGCCACCGCCGGGCACCCCGCCGCAGCTCGTGCTGGCCGCGGTGCTGGCCGAACGGCATCGCCGCGAGCTGGCCCGGCTGCGACCAGGACCGCCAGCAGCCCCACCGTCCCCATCGCCGCCGGCTAGCGGACCTGCCCCATGGCCACCCGGGCCGCCGCCACCCTGGAGCCCGCCGCCGTGGCCGACGCCGGCACCGCCGTGTGCCGGCGGATTCACTCCGCCGCGCTAACCTGTCGCGACTATTGCCTGAAGGTGACCGCAAGCACGATGAGGTCGGCGATCAACAACGCCAGCCCACACAGCGGGACGACGATGCCCCACCGGCGCTTCGCGGTGAAAATCGACGCGACGATGGCCACTAGGGCAACAACCGGCGCGCCATAGAACAACACCCCGAAGCCGATCCCGCCCGGCCCCAAATTCGGACACTGCTTATCGCTACAGCCCGCCGTGCTCATCACCGCACCGAGCCCGAACAGAAGCACGACCGCAGCAGCCGGCACGGTCAATAGCGCCAGCACCCAGTTGACCCACAACCACAGGCGTCCGCCACGGTCTCCCGCCGCCGGCGGTGCGGCGTCGGCAGCGACCGCGTTCTCCGTCTTCACATGCTCGTTCATCACTCGACTGCTACCCAGCCGCGACGCGATACAAACCCGTCGGCGCGCCCTCCTGATCGAGCACCATCTCCGACACACCGAACCAACCCGTTGCATCAAGATAGGTTCCGATATATCGTTTACGTATCGGAAGTTTGAGGGATGTACGGAGAAGGGATGAAGCCGAGTGAAGTTCTGGTAGAGATGCGCGACGTTTTAGCGGCGCGCGGCTGGACCCAGAATTCGTACCTAGACACACCTGGCCGCAGGTGCCTTCTGGGCGCGGCGGCAGCCGTATGGAGCCCTGAACGCTGC